>CAZFON010000081.1:0-7613 GCA_964520185.1 uncultured Planctomycetales bacterium
GCCAGCAATGCGGCAAGGGCAAACAAAACACTTAACTCATCTCCCCGCCCGGTCACATAACGCACCACCCATTCCTGGCCAGGCAATACGCAAAACAAAAGGCCGGCTTTTGCCGCCAGGGAAGCGCTACTAAATAACTCTTTCCATAAAATATAAAGAAGGAAACAATTAAGACCGTGAATTAAAAGGTTCATCCACTGGTACCCAAAAGTTTTTAAACCGAACAAACGATAATCCGGGATCCATGATAATTGCAACATCGGCCGATAATAGCCGAACTTAATGTACCCGGAGGATGGGTTCGCATCAAAAAGGCGGGAAGTCCAGATATTCCCGTAAAGCATAGGGTTCTTGATCAGAGGATTACGGACAACGGTATAGTAATCGTCGAGGACAAATGTTGCATTTTGGTGGGGGTGGTAAACAGCAAGGCAAATAAGGACTAAAAGAAGCGCCATCACCCAGGGCTTCATTTGATGCCACCCAAAAGAATACCCAGTATATTCCCGCCTTCCTTCATCAAGGCTTTCCTGCTTTTCTTCCTAAAATCCTTGTCCGTCTTATATTTCAAATGAGGGTAAACCCCTGTTAAAGCGGCTCCGACGGCAATACGTTTGGTATCATCCATCAAGCCTTGAAACCCTCCCAGTTCATTGACCAGGGCAGATGAAACATCCTGGTTCAAATGCAGCATGGTCTGCATGTCCACCTTCAAAGCCTGATCCACCGAGCCATGGCCGTCAAGATCAAGGATATTGGTTTCAATATGGCAGGTGTCAATGAATAACGTCTTATCACGGATCGAAAAACCGATCTTTGCATCTTTAATGACCGTGTCGCTTGTATTCACCTTGTTTTTAAGCTGGCCTCCTAAAAGACCGTTGATATCGATCTCCATGCCTCCTAATATGCCCAAGGTTCGGGACAGAACCATATTAATGACATTAAAGTCCTTAATGACACCGTTGCTGATGTTTATCTGGCCGTCTACCGTCAGGCCGGATGAACTGGCGGTCATTTGCGCGATGTTTAATTGCAAGAGGCCGGAAATATTCTTGACCATAGGATAACGCGGCATTTCCGGTGAAATGCTTTTGAGCCACTCAGGATCTAAATGGGATAGATCCATTTCCAGCTTAAAGCCGGTGATCCGGAAAGCAGGTCTTGATAGATCCCCGGTCCAAAAGACAAAAGCCTCTCCCCTCACATTAGGGAGGTCTTTATAAAGAGAAGCGTTAAACGTCAGGTGAAGGGGCTGAGACGAAGAAAAATCGCTCAAGTTAACATTAACATCATTAAGCCAGATATCCAGAGGGAAAGCCGGGTTTTGGTCAATAAAAGAAATGGCCCCGCTGCGTATTTTGACGAATTTGATCACAATGGGCATTTGTCTGTGCCGGCTATGAACAAAATTGTTTTGCACCTTTGGGGCCCAGCCTGGATCGCCGGCAGGCGCCTTTGCTTCAACAACGGCGTGGACATTAAAATCCCTGTCCATTGAACGAATAAAATGGATCTGGGGAGTTATTAAAATGACCTTTTTTATCAAAATTTGCCGATGAAATATCAGCGATCTTAAATCGACACTAAGCCGGACTTCGTCGATCTTGATGAACGGTTGAATGGTAAAGGCCGGATCATCTCCGATGATCACAGGACCTGCATTCAGGGTCATGCCCCGGTTGGAAAAACCCAGCCAAAGTGACCCCACAGAGACCGGGCGGCCTACAACAGAAGAAATTTTCTGGGAAATTTGAGGGAGGAACTGGTCCGTATCAAAGGTCTGATAAAAGATAAAAAGAATAGTGCAGGCGATCAGCCCAAAGGCCAATAGTCCGGAAAAAATGATCCTGATGATCCTCATGGATTTATTATAACGGAAAAGAAAGAAAGATTTTACCGATTTCTCTGATCTTCAATGCGCCGGCGGATCATATCCTGCTGGTCTTCTGTTCTCTGGCGGGAGTCCGCGATCAAATCTTTCGTATGCTGCTCCAGGTCCTCGAGCCGCTGTTGGTTATCAGCTAAATTCTGCTGAGCGTCCCTTATTTGCTCCTTATTCCTCTCTTCGATCTCAGCCAGTCTCATCATATTTTCCCGCTGCTGCCGCAGCATGCGCCACATCTGTTCCCTGATCATGCGCTCCAAATTCTTATTATCACAACTGATCTTGGACAGACCTTCTACTTTCCCCTGCATCCTCTCCATGGCATCATGCATCTGACGGTGAAAATCACCCATACCGCTGTATAATTCAGCCAATTGTCCCTTAATGGCACTATTGCGCCTCTTCAATACATCCAACATGGCATCCGTCGAAATATTGGCATAATCGATCTGATCGGCGATCAATTTCCGGCTATCAGATATTTGGTCATTTAAGGCAACCAGCTGCTGGCCATGGGTCACGGCTAGACGCTGCGCATCATCGATCTGCGAGGACAACGCCTCCAGTTGCAGGACATCAGGACCTCTCATGCCGCCCTTTTTGGCTGCCAGCAGGACCTGAGAGGCGTTTGTACGGGCGTTCTTTAATATTTCACGCTGATCGTGCAGCGCATCCATGAAATTATTCTGCACCCTGGAGATATCTTCCATCTCCCTGCGCACCTGCATGACGCCCTCTTTGGTCGTCAAATTTACTTCCCGGGTTTTCTTTTCTTCAATCGTTTGCACTTCGGAATATCCGCTCTTGTCCATCACAAAGGCCAATGGATTAACGGCTTTGGGGGCAAAATGGGAATAAAGCCCTGCGAACAATGCCATAATAAATAAACCGAAAAAAATGAATTGCATTATCATAGGGTCCGCCCTTTCCTTAAAATTTCATTCTCAAAAACATCCGGGTCCTCTACCGGAGGCCGGCATGTGCCGCGGGAACAAATATATGCCTGGGCCTTTTCGTCATGAATCACCCTTTTGACGGTTTTAGAAGGTATGAAATGTTTATACAATACTTTCAGCATTTGCGCAATATCCCCATCATTCTCAGGGCCTTGAAAGGTGATCTCCAAAGCTCCTTGTAAATGCCAATCCATGGCGGATAATAAAAAACAATGCGCATGTGGCGCCCGGGCGACCATGGGCGAAAAACAGCTGAACAAAGCTTGTAGTTTTGATAAATAAAGGTCTTTTTGGGTCAACGCATGCAATTTCAATAAGGCCAGCGCTGCCACGGAATTTCCAGAAGGCAAAGCGCCATCGTAAACTTCCTTGGGCCGCATGATCAATTTTTCGGCATCAATTGCCGTCATATAAAAGCCCCCTGCTTCATCGCCAAAAAGCTCGATCATCTCATCTGCCAAGAGCCTGGCCTCATCTAGATACTTGCCCTGAAAAGAAGCTTCATATGTACCCAAAAGTCCATAAATAAAGAAGGCATAATCTTCGAGGGTGGCTGAAATTCCCGCCTGGCCCTCCCGCCAACGGTGCAAAAGACGATCCCCCGCCTTCATATGGGTCAGGATAAAATCAGCCGCTTTTAAAGCTGCCTGGGTATATCTGGCCTCTCCCAAAACCCTGCCGGCAAAGGAAAAGCTGGCTATCATCAAACCGTTCCAATCGCACAATACCTTTGTATCTTTGTGCGGATGCGGTCTCTTTGAACGAGCATTCAGTAACTTGGATTGACCTACTTTAAGTATACCCTGAATTTCGTCCTTTTGCTTGAGAAACTGGGTTGCCGCCTCCTGGGGAGAATGAGCCAGGTATAAGATATTTTTCCCTGTAAATTCCCCGTGAGGGTCAAAGGTCGCGTTTCCCCCGGGCATAACGCCATAACAATAATTAAAGATCTCCGCTGAATCTTTACCCAGGGCTTCAAGGATCTCAGCCTGCGAAAACACATAAAAAGCGCCTTCTTTTATATGCCCGCCGGCTCCCTCAGGCGCATCCGCATCTTGCGCAGAATAAAAACCGCCGTCTTTGTCCGTCATGTCCCTGAGAACGTAATCCAGGCATTCACGCGCCACTTGAACAAATCGCGCCTCACCTGTAGCTTGATAAGCCTCCAAATAGGCCATGGACAATAAAGCCTGGTCATAAAGCATCTTTTCAAAATGCGGCACATGCCAGTGCTGGTCAGTGGAATAACGATGAAAGCCCCCTCCTAAATGATCCCAGATGCCTCCCTCGCTCATGGCTGTCAGGGTTTTCTCCACCATGCTCAAAGCTTCTGACTCCCCATGCTGGTAGTACCGCAATAAAAAAGACAAATTATGCCCCATGGGAAACTTAGGCGCCGTTCCAAATCCTCCATTGGCTGCATCAAATTGCCCTCTCAATTGCCGGAAGGCCTGGTCCAGAAGCGTCTCCTCTGAAGATCCATCCTCGAAAAATGTACCTGTCACCTTTTTCTTCAGGCTTTCGGTAATGGAAAGGCTCGACGATAAAATTTCATCACGCTGTGTTGTCCATGCATTGGCAATGGATCGAAGAAGATCGATAAAACCCATGCTTCCCCATTTGGGATAAGGGGGAAAATACGTGCCGCCATAAAAAGGGTCCCCTTGCGGCGTCAAAAAAACCGTCAGGGGCCAACCTCCCTGGCCGGTCATGGCCATGGTAGCAGTCATATAAATATGATCAATGTCCGGTCTCTCTTCGCGGTCCACCTTGATGGCGATAAAATTCCCATTGATGAGCTTGGCTATATCAGGGTCTTCGAAACTTTCATGGGCCATCACATGGCACCAGTGGCAGGTGGAGTAACCGATGGACAATAGGACAGGTTTATCTTCTGCCCTGGCTTTCTCAAAAGCGTCCTTTCCCCACGGATACCAATCCACCGGATTATGGGCATGCTGGAGGAGATAGGGACTTTGCTCACCGCAAAGATGATTTGAAAATAAAGGATTACTTGGCATCAGGGCTAAATAAATCCAATGCTCGGGAAACATTATCTTGGGGCTTTGAGGATTTTTGGAGGGCTTCCCTCAAATATTGTTCTGAATCCTTATAACCCGGAAAAAGATCCAGAAGATCTTTGAATCCGCCTGCAGCTGCAGCATAATCACCCTGTTTATACAAACTCAGGGCCTGCTGGTACATCGCCTCGACCCCTTCTTCGATTTGCGTGCGTAAAGCCTGGCGCCGGACATTCAATTGGGCCTCTTGCCGACGCTCCTGATCCTCCAGGGCTTGCTGGCGCTGGGCTTCCTGGCGAAGAATATCCTCTTGGGCAGACTTTCCAGCTTCTGCCTTAGCCCGTTGGGCCTGCTGCTGGACTTCATATAGATTTTTCTGACGATCCATCTCCTCTGTCAGCCTTCGGGAAATGACAAGGTCCGTCTTTCTAAGCCACGATTCCCCTCGCCGGTCATGCCGCTGTTCCAGTTGGCTGAAATAAAGTTTGGCCTGGCCGTATTGTTTATGTTTATAACAAACCACCCCTTTTTTAAACAAAGATTTGCTATCTAACGTGAGGCTAGGATCATCAGCAAAAGCAAAAACATTCGCAGTGAAGAACAAGACAAAGAATATGAAGTAACGAAATGTTTTCATTATCTTATTTTAACATAACTTAAAGTGAATTCGACATTAGCCTTTAAAAGTTATTTTTGAAACCACGGGAGGCCCGCCTTATATCATTTGTAACGATTGCAGCTTTAAAAGCAGGTCCCGGGCGATCCTGACGGAATTTTCAGATGATCCGCCGTTCTCCAAAAATATACAAAAAACTATTCCCGAAAGTTTTCCCGAAGGAGGCTCATTGGAAGGCCTGGCGTAACCAACAAACCAGGCATGATTAGGCTTACCGCGGACACTTTGTGCCGTGCCTGTTTTTCCGAAAATGTCCAGCCCGTGCACCGAACTTAGGTCATGGCCTGTGCCTTGCTGGTCCTGGACCACTAATTTTAATCCCTCTTGTACAACGGACCAGGTATCATCACGTAAACGGATCAATGGCCTTTTGGAAAGGTCCATCACCGGGATCTGTTCATCGTCCACCCGGCTTACCACACGGGGCCTCAAAATAATCCCGTTATTGGCCACGGCACCCATCATCACGGTCAACTGCAAGGGCGTCACCAGCGTATAGCCCTGGCCGATAGATAAGTTCAGGATATCGCCTGTATACCAGGAAATGTCCTTTGAAGACCCTGTCACGATCTTGCCCTTGGCCTCGAAAGGCAGGTCAACACCTGTGGGACGCGCAAGTCCAAAAGCCTTGGCAAAAGCACCGATGACGTGGGGCCTCACCAGCAGGCCGACGTGAAAAAAATAAACGTTACAGGAATGGGCAATGGCCGCCTGCAAGTCCTGAACGCCATGCACATGCGAGCATCCAAAGCGTCTTTTTCCTACCATCATATAGCCCGGGCACTCAAAGGTGGTGGACGGTGTTATCTTATGAAGCTGGATAGCTGCCAGGGCGACCGGGATCTTAAATACCGAACCCGGCGGATACAGGCCTGAAACCGTGCGGTTAAGCAGAGGCGATAAAGGATCATTAAAATACGAACTTAGGACTTGATTCTTGCTCCTATCCGAAAAAGCGTTGGGATCATAGGAAGGAGAACTCGCCAGCGCGATCAAATCCCCATTACTTAGGTCCATCACCACCAAACTGCCTTTTTGATTCGCTAATAATTCCTGCGCGGCATTCTGGATGCGCTGGTCAATGGTCAAGGTCACATCATGGCCTGCGAGCGGGTCTTTCAGGCCCAGTAAACGTACCTGTGTCCCGCGGCTGTCCACCTCTACCTGACGGCCTCCGGGTATGCCCTGCAAATACATATCATACTTTTTTTCAACGCCTGTTTTTCCCACAAAACTCAAAGGTCTATAGCCGTACTGCTGATTGTCCTCAAGCTCTTCCTGGTCTATCTTGCCCACATATCCCAACACATGCGCCCCGGATTGAATAAAAGGATAATAACGCACGTAACCTTGCTGGACGATCAGGCCTGGATAAAGAAGTTTCGCCTCCTCGATCTTGACCGCGAGCTCCCGGTCAATGTCCTGTGCCAGGATGACCGGAGCAAAAGGAGCAAGTCTCTTGTGTTCAAAGTTCTGCTCAAGGGCATCCGGATCTTTATTAAGGACTTGCGCCAAATAATTGAATAAAGCCTTTTTATCAGCCACCTCTTGAGGCACTACCCCCACCTCGAAGGTCATACGGTTATCCGCCAATACCACACCGTTGCGGTCCAATATCCGTCCTCGGGGCCCTTCGATGGGAACGATCCGGATACGGTTATTCGTGCTTTGACGATGATAGTAATTGCCAAGAATGAGCTGCATGTAGATCAAGCCGCAGACGATCAGGCCAAGGAAAGAAAATACTACTGATTGGATGACGCTCAGGCGCATGTCAATTTTTCAAAGCAAAAAATACGCTCAGGTCCCTCAGTCGCGCAAAGACATAGGTGGCGGCTATCATGGTCGTAAAAAGCTGCGGGATCAAAATATAATACCACGATCCGTCCAGGCGGATATCATGGTTCATGTTCATCAACAATGACTGCATGATAAAACATCCGGCGGTGACCAAAAAAGTGACCACCCCCCTGGAAAACACGGAGCCCGGCTGATAAATATATTGCCGCACCAAGGTCGTCAGGTAGGCGGCGGTGATATAAACCAGGATATAGGTGCCAAAGGGCGCCACC
>CAZFON010000082.1:0-7569 GCA_964520185.1 uncultured Planctomycetales bacterium
GCCATCCGAAAGTGCGCCTCGGCTTGCGGGCGGTTGTCGAGTCCGTGCACGCCGCGAACGATGCCGCTGAGTTCGGCGGGAATGTGGACCGCGCCGCTGCGTACGCGATACGTCCTGCCCTCGTACTGGTACGCCGCCAGTTGCACCTGAAACGCCTTGGTAAAAGCGCTGCAATTTCCTGTCAGCCCTATGGTGCGCGCGGGAAGATTTACCTGCGACACCTTCAATCCATGGGCCTGGGCAAACTGCTCCACCTTGACCCCGCACGACCTTGCCGTTATAAAATGCCCCCATTCGTGCACTAAGATCAGGATGCTCAATATGACAATAAATATAATAAAAGACATGTGTCCCTATCCCTTAATAATGTTTAAGGCCTCTTGTCTGGCCCACTTAACTGCCTCTAATATGTCCTGCAACGACGGATTTCTTACTATTTTATGACGTAAAACAACTTTTTCAACGACTTTATAAATACTTAAGAAATCCATTTCGCCATTTAGAAATGCTTCCACCGCTTCTTCATCTGCGGCAATGAGCACGGCTGGAAGCGTTCCCCCTTGCCTGGCTGCTTCGTAGCTTAGGCACAAGGAAGGGAATTTCTTAAGGTCCGGCGCCTCAAAGTGAAGCTTGCCCCATTGTTGTGCCAGATCAAGTCTCCTAAGACCT
The DNA here is from genome assembly GCA_964520185.1 of uncultured Planctomycetales bacterium. GTDB lineage: Bacteria > Omnitrophota > Gorgyraeia > Zapsychrales > Fredricksoniimonadaceae > JABDGZ01. Next base: position 670 of record CAZFON010000082.1, read on the forward strand.
GTCGCCAGGCGCTCAGGATACGTCAAGGCGTATTGAATAGGCAATCGCATGTCTGTTATGCCTAGCTGGGCCAGCATGGAGCCGTCTGCAAATTCCACCATGGAATGGATGATGGCTTCCGGATGCACCAGGACCTTGATCTGATGATGCTTTAGATCAAACAAATGTTTGGCTTCAATGACCTCAAAACCTTTGTTCATCATGGTCGCTGAATCCACCGTGATCTTGCGGCCCATCTTCCAGCGCGGATGGCACAAAATATCTTTCGGCTTCATGCGTTTGAAATCTTTTAAACGCACCTGCCGCAACGGCCCCCCGGAGGCGGTCAAATGAACAAAGACCGGCTTTGAACTATTCCCCTGCAGGCATTGAAAGATCGCGCTTTGCTCGCTGTCGATCGGAATGATGCGCGCCTTGTGACGACGGGCCTCATCCATGATCAGATCACCGGCCATGACCAACGCTTCTTTGTTGGCGGGTGCCACCGTCTTGCCTGCGCGTACGGCCGCCAAAAAAGGCATCAAGGCAGCTGTGCCCCGCATGGCCAGCACCACCGCATCTACCTGCCTGGCTGATGCGATCTCGGCACAATCCTCAACGGGGTAAAACTTGATCCCCTTAATGCCCCGTTTTTTGAAATAAGCCAGTCCTTCCTGGCCGACAGCCACAAAGGAAGGCTTATATTTTTTGATCTGGGCCTCAAGCAATTTAAAATTATTGTAAGCGCTTAAAGCCTTGACTTGAAAACGGTCAGGATGGCGGTCCACCACCTTCAAGGTATTAAGGCCGATCGATCCGCTCGAACCTAATATGGCTATACGGCAAATGCTCATTATTGAAAATTATTGAGTATGGAACTGATATATAAATAAAACGCCGGAGCCGAGAACAGCAAGCTGTCAATGACATCCAAAACCCCGCCCATGCCGGGCAGGAATTTTCCGGAATCCTTGACCCCGCAATCACGCTTGATCAATGATTCGGAAAGGTCACCCAATTGCCCCAGACCGCCGAAAAAGGCGCCCATAAAAAACACCTGCCAAATTGGAAAATCTAATTCCGCCGGCAAAAAGGACCGGAGGATCACCGCCATACAAGCTGAACTAAAGAGCGCTGCTAGCGTGCCTTCGATGGATTTATTGGGGCTGACCTTGGGCAAAAGCGGATGCTTGCCAAAAGGAATACCGATCAATAAGGCGCCCATGTCCGCCACCTTCGTCACCAGGAGAATAAACCCTGCTAATTTCATACCCTCGACACCCGGCAGCAGGAAACGGATCTTGACCAGGAAGCTGAAAAACCAGGCCACGTACAACACCCCGAAGAGCGTAGTTGACAAACCCAGGATCGCATGACGGTTGTCCTTGCGGGCAAATTGCATAAAAAGGATCAACAAAAAGCCAATGACGATAAAAAGCAATTCCCAGTTTCTGGTGGGCGCAAAATGAGTAAAGATGGACAAAGGGATCAAGATGCCGATAAAAATGCCGGTGTAACTGTAGATCGGCACATCTTTTTTACGAACCATGTAAAAAAATTCGTAAAGACCGCCGGCCGTCAAAACGATCACCACAAAAATAAAAAGATAGGGGATCAGGACAGCCAGGGCTGTCAAGCTTATCATGAAAACAGACGATAATAACCTATCGCGGGACATATTAGACCTTGATCCCTCCCCACCGGCGTTCCCTTTGGGCAAAGTCGGCCAAAGCTTTTAAAAATTCTTCTTCGGTAAATTCCGGCCAGTATTTTTCCGTAAAATATATTTCCGCATAAGAAAGCTGCCATAATAAAAAATTGCTGATGCGCATTTCACCGGAAGTGCGGATCAACAGATCCGGGTCAGGCTGGTCTTTGGTATAAAGGCGGTTGCTGATGGCCTCTTCGTTGATCTCCTCGACCTTCATTTTACCTTCACGGACCTGCTCGGCGATATTTTGAACAGCATCTACAAGTTCGCCACGAGCACCATAATTAAAAGCCACATTAAGGGTCATGGTCGTTTTTACCGGCGGCTTGGAGGCCTCATCCATAGCTTTCAACACCTCCAGCGGTACTCCCTGGCGGCGGCCGATAAAATTAATGCGGACCCCGTTTCGTTTAAGCTCCTCGGCCTTTTGCCCCAGGACCAGGATAAAGGTGCGCATGATCATGGAGACTTCGTCTTTGGGCCTTGTCCAATTCTCGGTTGAGAAAGCATAGATGGTCAAATATTCGATGCCTTTGTGGTGGGCCGACTTAATGATCTCCTCGACACGCTTCACGCCTTCCAAATGCCCCTGGGTGCGCGACATCCCGCGGCCTAAAGCCCAGCGGCCATTGCCATCCATGATGATGGCGACATGCCTGGGAAGTTGATCCATTTTTTGCATAATTAAAAAGGGGGATATTCATCCCCCATCTCTTAACAGCCCTCTTATTCAAACGCGGTGTTTCAATCAAAGGCTCAATGCGCGCCACCCGGCGAAGCTGTTGCAGGCACAGTCGGTGTTTGCCCCTGGGTCTTCAAAGCAGCCTCGTCAACTGCTTTTTCTTGAAGCGCGGTGTGCAACTTATCTTCTAAATTGGCCTTGGCTTCAATTAACTGGTCATACTGTTTCTTTAGATCACCATTGACGCCTTTTTCCTGCTCCAAAACATCCGTGATCTTGGCCATTCTGTCCCTTGTCTCTTTCAACTGATCCTGAAGGGTCATTAATTTGGCACCGTTCTTCTGTAAAGTCTCTTCAGCTACCATACGGCTGTAGCGTTCTTCTTCCAGACTTCTGGTAGCTTTATCGGCTTTTTGGGCAACACGCACTGTCACCACCGCCAAGCCGACAGCCACCAGTAAAGAAACCACTACGATAATGTCTTTCATCCGACTAACCCTGTTTTTAGGCGTCAGCTGCCGGTCGCCTGATCAGCAACGGCATCGCCGGTATTCTTGGTTTCGGTTTTGGGAAGAATGACGATCTCCACACGACGGTTGGCCTGACGGCCTTCCTTGGCGTCATTGGAAGCAACCGGCCTGTACTCGCCGTAACCAATGGCCGCCATACGGGGCTCAGAGACGCCTTTATCACTTAAATAATGTAAAACCGACAAGGCGCGCGCCGTGGATAATTCCCAATTGGATTTCCAATGAGATCTCTTGATGGGGCGGTTGTCCGTATGTCCTTCGATGCCCACGTTCAGGTCAGAGACTGTGGTGTTTAAAACATCGACAACCTTATCCAATTTCATAAAGGAAGCATGACGCAATTGGGCCTTGCCTGAATCAAACAAAACTTCGGAGACAAAGGTAATGACCAGGCCCTTATCCTGCATTTCCACCTTCACCTGCTTATTATTGATCTCATCCTGCAGACGTTTTTCCAGTTCCTCCTTGGCACGCTGCATTTCTGAGAGGTCATTGCGCATCTTGGCTATCTTTTCAATATCAGTTCGGCGGCCTTTTTGGAGGATGACCGTGCATCCGGAAAGCCCCAGGGTAAGTGCCAAGATCAAGGAAACATTCAACACCATTACTCTTTTAAAAATCATCGCAATCCTCCTATTTATATACTATTAAATACTAATAAATGTCTGCGGCGAAGATAAAACCCAAATTATCACACTGGTTTATGAAAGTCAAGACTTCTGTCAGCGGATAATGATCTCATCACGTTTGGAGCCCACCGAAATATACTTGATGGGCACGTTCAACAACTCTTCCAGACGCTCGATGTATGCCCTGGCCTTTACAGGAAGGTCCTTGTAGCGACGAACCCCCCGTGTGGAACTCTTCCAGCCGGCGCATTTCTCGTAAACCGGCTTGGCATGCTGCAGGAGATCCAGATCATGGGAATAATCTTTATATATTTTACCCTTATATTTATAGCTCGTCGCGATCTCTATTTCTTCAAGCTCATCCAGCACGTCCAGCTTCATGATGGCAAGAGAGGTCGCCCCATTGATGATCACGGAATAACGGGCCAGGACCGCATCGAACCACCCGCAGCGCCGGGGCCTGCCCGTGGTGGCGCCGAACTCATGGCCTTTGCTGCGGATACACTCATTCATCGCCTTGTTGAATTCCGTCGGGAATGGCCCCTCTCCTACGCGCGTGGTGTAGGCCTTAAAAGCCGCGACCACCTGTCCGATCTTGGTGGGAGGCACCCCTGTGCCGGAACAAACCCCGCCGGTGGTGGCATTCGACGAAGTCACATAAGGATAAGTGCCGAAATCAATGTCCAGGAAGGTGCCTTGCGCACCTTCAAAAAGGATCTTCTTGTTGTTTTTGATGGCCTCATTCAGAAAAAGGGCGGTATCGCAAATGTAAGGCTTAAGACGCTCTCCGAATTTTAAATATTCCTTCAATATCTCGCTAAAATCATAATTCTTAAAACCGTAGACCTTGACGAAAATATCATTTTTTTCATTGAGATTGTCCGCAAGCTTGGCCTTAAGCACGGCGGGATTTAAAAGATCGATGACACGGATGCCCATGCGTCCGACCTTATCGGAATAACAAGGCCCGATGCCGCGGCCCGTCGTGCCGATCTTATGGGAGCGCTTGCTTTCCCGCAGCTGATCCATGACCCTGTGATAAGGCATGACCACATGCGCGTTGGTTGAAATTTTAAGCCTTTTACCCGTAATGGGAAGTCCCCTCTTTTTTAAGCCGTCTATTTCTTCCAGCAGGGCCATGGGATCGATCACGACGCCATTGGCGATCACACAGGTTTTTTGGGGACGCAGGATGGCCGAGGGGATCAAATGAAAAATATATTCCTTGTTTCCGACGATCACCGTATGTCCGGCGTTATTGCCGCCCTGATACCGTACGGTGATATCCACTCCTTCAGAAAGGATGTCGATCAGTTTACCCTTGCCTTCATCGCCCCATTGGGCGCCAACTACCACTAAATTCATCATTAGTCTCCGTTCACTTAAAAATAAAGATCATGGTTGTTGATGCTGCAAAAAAAACGGCGGAAAAAATGATCCTTGGCGTCGTCTCCGGCAGCTTCCTGATACCGGTAAAGGCCCATACCAGCCACAAAGGCCAGAGGCTGCAGACAACATAAACGCTCACCAATGAAGCCACCAATCGCCACTCACCCCTGATGATCGCCTCATTGCCTAAAAGCATCAAATAGGTGTTGATCGGCCATAAGGTAGCCATTCCGCTTAAAATAATAGGCAGCAGCAGGGTCAACAAAAATGCGACGAGCCAACCCCACTTAAAAGGTTTTATTTTCCGGTCCAAAGGGATTTCCGACGGCAGGCCGCGGGTCAATAGAAACCAGTCTTTTAACAATAATGCGCCTGCTGCAAAAGCCCCTACGCTCAAAATAAGGTATAGGATTTTATAAGCTATAATGACTATCTTTTGAAAAGCAAAGACCTGTAAAGGGCCGAAATTAAAAGCCGCGGCTCCCAATAAATAAACCATCACAAATATAAGACTCAGCCAAAATACAGGCAAAGACCGCGCTTTTGCCCAAAGACCATAGGCAATAAACACGGCACAGCTCATAAAAATGCACGGATTAAGTCCGTCCTGAAGGCCGACGCCAACAGCTATGGGAAAAAGACCAGTCATGAAAAGCTATACCTTGATGGCTTTAACAAAGAGAATGTTCTTAGTTTGACGCAATTTCTCAATAAGGCCTTCCGGGATCTGACTGTCCACATTGACTACACTCACCGCGACCCCCTGCTGGTTCTCGCGGCCCAGGGTGATACCGGCGATATTGATGTTCTCCGAGGCCAAAAGAGTACCGATGACCCCTACGATACCCGGCTTGTCGTTATTATTGATTAACAGCATATGCCCTTGAGGGGATGCTTCCACATACACATTGTTGATCTTGACGATCCGCGGCTGCTTATTGCTGGACAAGGTCCCTAACAAGGAAAACGGCTCCTTATCCGTGGTAATGTCCAGAGCAATGGCATTAACATACTCGCCTTCCTGGTTGGAAATAGTTTCCTTAATATTAATGCCGCGCTCCTTCATCATGTTCAAGGCATTGATCGTATTGACCCCCTCACCCAAGATGGGACTTAAAAGCCCATGTGACAAAGCCATGGTCACGGCTGTGACTTTTTCCTGGGCGACAGCCCCGCTATAAGTGATGGTCACGGCATGAATGCGGCCTTGCACCAGTTGTCCGGCGAACTTTCCCATACGCTGGGCCAGGTCCAAATAGGGTTCAATGACCTTGTACGCTTCCATGGACAGCGACGGAAAATTGGCAGCGTTGCGAATGCCGGCACCTGAAAGGGCATCCAAGACCGCCTGGGCGATCTCGACAGCCACATTCAACTGAGCTTCGGTCGTGGATGCGCCTAAATGCGGAGTAGTTACGCAATTATCCAGTTTAAAAAGCAGGGATTGAAAATCCGGTGGCTCAGCTTCATAAACGTCAAGGGCCGCGCCGGCAATACGCTTTTCCTGCAGGGCCTTGATCAAAGCCCCTTCCTCTATAATGCCTCCCCGGGCACAATTGATCAGACGCACGGTCTTTTTCATCAAAGCCATCTGCGCCTCGCCGATCAGGTGGGTGGTTTCCTCGGTCTTGGGGATATGCACCGTGATATAATCCGAGGTCTTATATATTTCATCCAGCTCGACTAATTTAATGCCGTTTTTCTCAGCGATCTGTGCAGAAAGATACGGGTCATAGCCGATGATCTTCATGCCAAAAGCCTGGGCCATTTTAGCCACGGTCGATCCGATACGGCCAAGCCCAACGATACCAAGCACTTTACCGTAAAGCTCCACCCCTGTAAATTTGGAACGCTCCCACTTGCCTGCTTTTAAGGAAGCAACAGCCTGGGGGATATTACGCGACAAGGCCATGATCAGGCTCATGGTTTGCTCAGCCGTGGAGGTGGTATTCCCCGCCGGAGTGTTCATGGCCACGATCC
>CAZFON010000083.1:0-7536 GCA_964520185.1 uncultured Planctomycetales bacterium
CCATCCTGGATATAGATGAACGCATCCTTGAGGTGGTCAAACTCGCGGACATCGTCAAATGCCCGATCGTCGATGGCAAGAAGTTCCCGGAAGTGGATATCGCCCTGGTGGAAGGTTCGGTGACCAGCGATGAGCATTTTCACGAACTTCTTCATATCCGTAAACAATCCAAGGTGCTGGTATCTTTGGGTGACTGTGCGGTGACAGCCAATGTGACAGGGATGCGCAATTATTTCACCAAAGAGGAAGTCCTTCAGACGGCCTATGTTGATGCCGTCAGTAATGACAAGGAAGGCAAAATGCCAAATCATCCGGCACTCTTGAAGCTGCGTGATAAAGTAGTGCCCCTGCACGAGGTTGTACCGGTGGATTATCTGATCCCAGGCTGTCCGCCGTCCGCAGACACCATTTTTTATGTACTTGCTGAATTGCTGAATGACCGCGTTCCTCATCTAGACCAAGAAGGGAAGTTAAAATATGGATAGTCAGATCAATAAAGACAATATCATCCTGATTTCTCCGGTGACCCGCATCGAGGGCCATGCCAAGATCACCATTGATCTCGCAGCCGACGGAACGGTACGGGATGCGCGTTTTCATGTTAATGAGTTCCGCGGATTTGAAAAATTCTGCGAAGGCCGCATGTTCACCGAGATGCCGACCATCACGCCGCGCATCTGCGGGATCTGTCCTGTGAGCCATTCGGTTTCCAGCGCCAAGGCCTGCGAAATGATCATGGGCATCAAGCCAACCTATACGGGTAACCTGGTCCGCCGGCTGATCCATCTGGGCCAGACGATATCTTCCCATGCCCTTTCTTTTTTCCATTTATCTTCGCCGGATTTTATCCTGGGTTGGGACAGTGACCCGGCGCTGCGGAACATTGTGGGAATTGCCCAAACTTCTCCGGACCTGGCGCTGCGCGGTATCCGCCTGCGTAAATTCGGGCAAGAGATCAGTGAACGCATCACCGGCAAGAAGATCCATATCATGGGCATTGTGCCCGGCGGAATGGGTGCCCCATTAACCGAGGAAAACCGTAAGGCCCTTTTGGGATGGATCAAGGAAGCCGTTGAAACAACGACGATCGGCATTGATCTGATCAAAAAATACCATGACCAGAACAAGGACATGGTCAACAGTTTTGCCAATTTCCAGACACTTTATTTGGGGACCGTGGGTCCGCAAGGAGAATGGGAAATATACGATGGGAAATTACGTTTTATCGATGTGGACGGTAAGATCCTTCAGGACCAGATCGACCCTAAAGATTATCTGGACTATATCGCAGAGCGCCCGGTTGATTTCTCTTACTTAAAATATCCCTATTATAAACCCTATGGATTTGAGAAAGGCTTTTATCGTGTTGGACCTTTGGCACGGTTGAATGTGGCGTCTAGAATGAAGACACCTAAAGCTCAGAAAGAATTCCTTAATTTCAAATCTATCGGCAACGGGAAACCGGTACACGGTACTTTCTATTTCCATTATGCGCGTCTCATTGAGATGCTGGCCGCTATCGAAGAAGCAGAGCAGATCCTTAAAGATCCCAAGATCACCTCAGATGATGTCCAAACCAAGGGCAGCCTTAATTACCATGAAGGTATTGGTTCTTCTGAAGCCCCTCGGGGGACCTTGTTCCATCATTATACAACAGATAACAGCGGTAGATTGACCCGGGTCAATCTTCTCATTGCTACAGGACAGAATAATCCTGCCATGAACCGTTCCGTGTTGGAGGTTGCCAAACAATACGTTCGTGGGAAAGATGTGAAGGAGGGTGCGCTCAACCGGGTCGAGGCCGCTATCCGTTGTTACGACCCATGCCTTTCATGCTCAACGCATGCCATAGGCTCCATGCCTATGGTCATTGAGATCAAAGACCATACGGGCGCTGTTGTCCATGTCCTTAAACGGGGATAATTCCAGGAACTTCCTTATCATCGGCATCGGTAATCCTTTACGTTGCGATGACGGTATCGGTCCTTATGTCGCCGAACGCATTGAAGCCGAGGGCTTGAACGGCGTTAAGGTTTGGACCACCCAACAGCTCCAATTAGAAGACCTGGAGCGGATGCTTGAGTTTAAGGGGGTTGTCCTGATAGATGCTTCTGTTGATGGCCAGCCCCTGGATTTTCGTCCCATTCAATCTACGGGAGGGCAGCTCGCATCATCGCATCACATTTGCGCGGAAACCTTTGTAAGTCTTGCCAAAAGCATTTATCATAAAGAGTTGAAAATGGAATTATGCTCCATCAGGGGCCTGTGCTTTGATACAGGAGACACCCTATCTCCTGCTGTCCTTGAACGGGCGGCGGAGGCGGTAAAATTAATTTGTTGTTCTTTAAAAGGGAAAGTGGTAAGTCTTAAATGATATGCATGAAGGCCATTTTACCGAACAGATCATAGAAGCCGTTATCAACGAGCTTAAAAAATATCCTGGCCGTGAGGTCCAATCCGTCAACGTCAAGGTGGGTGAAGTGTACCATCTGGTGCCTGATTCAGTATTGATGCATTATGAACTGATAACAAAAGGCACATCATTGCAAGGAGCCAAGCTTAATCTCATCGAGGAACCCATGCAGGTTGCCTGTCTTCAATGCGGTAAGCAGGGGCCTGTGGAAGATCACCATCTCCCCTTATGTTCATTTTGTCATTCCCGGCAGGTAAAACCTGTGGCCGGGGATAAGGTGACTATAGAACAGATCGTATTTAAAGACAGTTCCTCCTGAGGTAAGCGATGATCAAATCCGTACGCTTGCAAATACGCGGTACGGTCCAGGGTGTGGGCTTTCGGCCCTGGATATACCGTCTGGCTGAAGAATTACACCTTAAGGGTTTTGTCCGCAATACTTCCCAAGGGGCATTTATAGAAATAGAAGGAGAAGACCTGCAGGTGGAGGATTTCCTCCGCCGCCTTCGCAGCGAAACTCCGGCCCATTGTGTGATCACCCAGTTTTTCCTGACTGAAAATTCACCTAAAGGTTTTAATCAATTCCAGATCCTCCCAAGCCTTGATGAGAAGCTGCACGAGGCCATTGTGCTGCCTGACATTGCCAGTTGCCCTGACTGCATCAAAGAGATCTTTGATAAGAGAAACCGCCGGTACTTATATCCATTCACCAATTGTACTCATTGCGGTCCACGGTATTCCATCATTCAGACTTTACCCTATGACCGCATTAATACTTCCATGAGCAAATTTGTGATGTGTGAAAAATGCCAGCAAGAATATGGCGATCCTAACAACCGGCGTTTTCATGCCCAACCTAATGCCTGCAGTGTTTGCGGTCCCAAGGTTTCTTTATGGGACAATGCTGGCCAAGTATTAGCCAGCAGCCAAGAAGCTTTACCGGCAGCGGCCAACTTGATCAAGCGCGGCACCATTGTCGCGGTCAAAGCTTTGGGCGGGTTTTATTTAATGGCTGACGCCCTGAACAACGATGCGGTCGGACTACTGCGCCAAAGAAAGTTAAGGCCTCATAAACCTTTGGCCTTGATGATGCCGTCCATAGAAATGGCAAGCCAATACTGTGATTATAGTGATCCGTTAGAAAAAGTCCTTCTCCAATCGCCTCAAGCACCCATTATCTTGCTGCCCAAAGCCATTAAAGGGCTCAGGGTCTCAGAACAGGTGGCCCCTGACAATCCTTATTTGGGGATCATGCTTCCGTCGATGCCTTTGTTGCATATCCTTTCCAGAATGGTCAACAGGCCTTTGGTTGCCACCAGTGGGAACTTAAGCGAAGAGCCCATTTGTATCGATAATGTGCAAGCTTTAAGCAGGCTCAAGGATATTGCGGATTTCTTTTTAGTCCACGACCGTCCTATTGTCCGTCATGTGGATGATTCGATCGTTCAGGTCATCAGCCATGAGCCCTCCATAGGACGCCGGGCCCGAGGGTTTGCGCCTTTGCCTATAGATATCGGCAGGGATTGCAACGGGATCCTGGCCACCGGCAGCCATCAAAAAAACACCGTGGCCTTAGGGATAGGCAGCAGTGCCATCATAAGCCAGCATATTGGGGATCTGGACAATAATCTATCCTGTGTGACCTTCGAACAAACCATATCCAGCATTAAATCGATCTATGACGCTCCCATTAAAGCAGTCGCCTGCGACAGCCATCCTGACTATGCTTCCAGCCGTTACGCGCATACGCTCATGGATGGGGCCATCAAGGTCCAGCACCATCATGCCCATGTGGCTTCATGTATGGCTGAGCATGGGTTGGGCCATGAAGTTTTGGGGATCGCCTGGGATGGTACAGGTTATGGCCCTGACGGAACTATTTGGGGAGGCGAGTTTTTGGTTACAGACGGCATCGATTTCAGGCGCTTCGCGCATTTACGTACTTTTGCCTTGCCTGGCGGCGATCAAGCCATCAAGGAACCCCGAAGATCAGCGTTGGGCTTATTGTACGAACTTTGTAACGGCAATTGGAGCGAATTCAAAGATTTGCCCTGCGTTGCGGCATTTGATCCCCAGGAACTGCATATCATCCAGCAAATGATCAAGCAAAAGATCAACACCCCCATGACTTCCAGCATGGGGCGCTTGTTTGACGGTGTTTCTTCCCTGATAGGTTTGTGTCATCATGCCAGTTACGAAGGTCAGGCAGCCATGGCCCTGGAATACCAAATTTCAGACAAATACTTTCTGGCCCCTTATTATTATGAGGTCGTGCCTGAGGATTATAAAAATAAAGTACGTTCCATTGATTGGTCGGATATAATAAAAGGAGTGATCGAGGATTTCCGCATGGGACGGGAGCCCATGCTGATATCAACACGTTTTCATCTGACCTTGATAAGAATAATTATGGACATGGCGCACGATGTCAATAAATCGGACATTGTGTTGAGCGGGGGTTGTTTTCAAAATAAATGGCTGCTTGAAAATGCAATTGGCGTCCTTGAAGAAGAAGGCTTCAATCCATATTGGAATACCCAGGTGCCTGCTAATGACGGGGGCATTTCCCTGGGGCAAATATATGTAGCAGCAAGGAGATTGGAAAATGTGCCTGGCCATACCGGGAAAGATTGAAAGCATCACCGGATCCGCGGAAGACATCCTGAACCTTAAAGGCAAGGTCAATTTCGGCGGCATCTTGAAGGAAGTTTGCCTGGCTTATGTGCCGGAAGCCCAGGTGGGTGATTATGTGCTTGTGCACGTCGGCTTTGCCCTGAGCCTCGTTGACCAGCAGGAAGCGATGAAAGTTTTTGACTATTTGAAACAAATGGGGGAATTAGAAGAACTCGAAATAGGGTGACATGAAATATTTAGACGAATATAGGGACCCAAAGCTCGCGCAGCAATTATCACGCCAGATCCATAAGATAACGACCAAACCCTGGGTGATCATGGAGGTTTGCGGCGGGCAGACGCATGCCATTGTAAAATTCGGTATCGATCAATTACTTCCTGACAAAATAGAACTGGTCCACGGCCCGGGTTGTCCGGTATGTGTCACACCGCTCGAAACCATTGACCGGGCCCTGGCCATCGCCTCACAGAAGGATGTCATCTTTTGTTCCTTCGGAGATATGCTGCGTGTTCCAGGCTCTTGCCGGGACCTGCTGTCCATTAAGGCCGAAGGCGGGGATATACGCATTGTTTATTCTCCCTTGGACGCTGTAAAGGTCGCTCAGGAGAATCCTGATAAAGAAGTTGTTTTTTTCGCTGTAGGCTTTGAAACAACAGCCCCGGCCAATGCCATGGCTGTTTACCAGGCCGCAGAATCCGGGCTTTCGAATTTTTCCATGCTGGTCTCGCATGTTTTAGTCCCGCCTGCGATGGAAGCTATTTTGTCGTCTAAGGCCAACCGCGTACAAGCTTTTTTGGCTGCCGGCCATGTATGCGCCGTGATGGGCTACAAAGAATATCCTCCCATTGCCGCCAAATATAAGGTTCCTATTGTAGTCACAGGATTCGAGCCTCTGGATATTTTGCAGGGGATTGCGATGACGGTGCAACAGCTTGAAGAAGGACGCTATGAAGTAGAGAATCAATATGTCCGTTCAGTCAAAGAACATGGCAATCAAAATGCCCAGCATTTGATCTCCAGGGTGTTTCAGGTGATACCCCGCAAATGGCGCGGCATCGGTGAGATCCCTTACAGCGGATTGGGCTTAAACAGACAATATAGAGATCATGATGCAGAGATCAAATTTAAATTGGATGATATCAAAACAAAGGAAAGCTCTGACTGTATCAGCGGTCTTATCCTGCAAGGTACCAAGAAACCACATGACTGTCCTGCTTTTGGAACGAAATGCACGCCAGAGCATCCTTTAGGGGCAACCATGGTTTCTTCCGAGGGCACCTGTTCAGCGTATTTCAGATATAAAAGGAACTATCAATGGACCAAATAAGCTGTCCTTTTCCCATCCAGCAATATCCCCACGTGCTTATGAGCCACGGCGGAGGCGGTAAGCTGATGCAGGTCTTGATAGATAAAATGTTCACTGAAACTTTTGGCCCCAAGCCTGCTTATGGCTTGCATGATTCCACGGTCTTGAAGTTATCAACCGAAAAAATAGCATTTACAACGGATTCCTTTGTGGTTAAACCTTTGTTTTTTCCAGGTGGCGATATCGGGACCCTGGCTGTCAATGGGACTGTTAATGACCTGGCCATGTCAGGCGCTAGGGCCTTGTATTTAAGCCTTGGTTTTATCATCGAAGAAGGCCTGAGCATGGAAACTCTTTGGAAGATCGTAAGGTCCATTAAAAAAGCCGCTGATGCCGCGGGGGTCAAGATCGTCACCGGAGATACCAAGGTGGTGGATAGAGGCAAGGGCGACGGCATTTATATCAATACTTCAGGCATAGGCATCATTGAACATGAACTTTCCATTGCTCCCGGCCGCATCAAACCAGGGGATGCCATTTTGCTTAACGGGGATTTGGGATGCCATGGCATTGCCATCATGGCAACTAGGGAAGGCCTGGATTTTGAGACCACCATTAAAAGCGATTGCGCACCACTCAATGATATCGTCTTAAGTTTGGTCAAGGCCGGTATCGAGATCCATTGCATGCGCGATCTGACGCGGGGCGGCCTGGCCAGCGCACTTAATGAAATAGCAATGGATGCCTCCAGGACCATCCAAATTGACGAGCGGTCTGTTCCTGTGAGCGAACAGGTGGCCTCAGCCTGCGCCATCATGGGTTTTGATCCTTTGTATGTGGCCAACGAAGGACGTTTCATCGCCTTTGTGCCTAAAGCCCAGGCTGGCAAAGCGCTGAAGATCTTGCAAAATCATCCCCTTGGAACAATCGCCTGTCAAATCGGAGAAGTTTTAAACGACAAGAGGCCTTTAGTGGCCCTCAAAAGCTTTATCGGCGTTGACCGTGTCTTGGATATGATCAGCGGAGAACAGCTTCCCAGGATCTGCTAAAAGCCCTTTGGCTGCGTAGTTCTACGTACTTTCATCGTACATTCCCCCATATAAACCGTTAATAAACCTTGTTATATTAGATATAGATATTTTAGTAAGGCAGGCTGAATTTATTATAGGCAGTTTTATAGAT
>CAZFON010000084.1:0-7500 GCA_964520185.1 uncultured Planctomycetales bacterium
CATTTTTCACCTCTTTTATAAGGCACCAGACAGGGGACCATGGCAGGCACATGTTGGCCATTATCCTGATAAACGCCGTTGAACTTGGCCAATAACATACCCTGTTCACCCTTAATGGTCCGATAATACATAAAACTTAAGCCCAATAAAAATACAATGCCGATCAGTCGTTCCAGGGCAGGGTTTTCGCTTTTTAATATAATGACAAAGCCTATGGCGATCAAAAAAGTGCCTAGGTACAGCGGATTGCGCACAAAAGCATAGGGTCCCGAAGTGGTTAGTTTATCATTTTTGATGGCATAGCCATTGGCCCATAGACGGATGAACGCTCCTGCAATGATAAGCCCAAGGCCTACGTTAAGGAAAGCCGGATTAAGCCCGCAAAAGAATAAAAAGAAAAAAGAAAACGGATAGATAATGGCAAAGCGCGGCTTAAAGGAACGTTGCAGACGATGAATGGTACTATTCATAAGCGGGCATTATACCTTATTATATCGACTTGGCCAGTATTTTTAAGGCTGTTTGAGCAGCTTGATTTTTAATGGCAAGCCGGCTGCCTTTAAAGAGGAATTTCTTAACAATGGTCTGTTTGGCGCTGCTGACAGCAATGAAGACCAGGCCAACAGGTTTCTTTTTATTGCCGCCGCTGGGACCAGCAATGCCGGTCACGCTTAGGCCTAAGTTGGTTTTAAGTATTTTACGGGCTCCTTGGGCCATGGCCTTGGCCACGGCACGGCTCACAGCGCCGTGTTTTTTGATAAGTTCAGGAGCAACGCCTAAAATATTGGTTTTGGCGGCATTATCATAAGCGATGATGCCCAATAGAAAGAAAGCCGAGGCGCCAGGCACATTGGTCAGGTAATGGCTGATCAGCCCGCCTGTACAAGATTCGGCAAGGCAAAGTGTTTTTCTTTGTTGAATGAATTTTTGGGAGACTTTTTCTTCAAGCCGCATATTATTAATAATAAAAGAGTTATAATAATAAAAAATCATTATAGGGACGGCAAATTCGGTTGACAAGGCCTATTTTTGGGCATATACTTTGAACTTTACCGTCAGCATTTGGAGAAATTTTATGTTTAATTCCATCCCAGAGATTTTGGAAGATTTAAAAGCCGGCCGAATGGTCATTGTCATGGATGATGAAGGCCGTGAAAATGAGGGCGATCTTCTGATTGCCGCCGAATTTGTCACTCCTGAGGCCATCAATTTTATGGCCAAGGAAGCCCGCGGGCTTATTTGCGTGCCCATGGAAGACGGCCGTTTGAGCAAATTAGACCTGCATCCCATGAAGGAAGATTTGAATTCCAAGCACCAGCGCTGCAATACCGCCTGGACCGTATCGGTGGATGCGGCCTATGGGGTCACAACCGGCATTTCAGCCGGGGACCGCGCCAAAACCGTGAAGGTCCTCATCGATCCCCAATCAAAGCCCAGCGACCTGGTCACCCCCGGGCACCTGTTTCCTTTACGCGCCCGTCGGGGGGGCGTACTGGTCCGCGCCGGCCATACCGAGGCTTCGGTTGACCTGACGCGCATGGCCAGTCTTTATCCCGCCGGTGTCATTTGCGAGATCATGAATGAGGATGGGACCATGGCCCGCACCCAGGATTTGATAAAATTTTCGCTCAAACACAAGATCAAGATCTGCACCATCGACAGCCTTATTGAGCACCGCCGCAAGACCGAGAAATTAGTGCAGCGCGTTGAAGAAGCAAACTTGCCGACGGCATACGGCGAATTCAAGATGGTGGCCTATGAATCCCTGTTGGATAAGGTCGTGCATATCGCCATGGTCAAGGGTACCATTAAAGCCTCCGAGCCGGTCTTGGTACGCGCCCAGTCGGAATGTTTGACCGGAGATATTTTTGGCTCCCTGCGCTGCGATTGCAACGCCCAGCTTAAGGCCTCTATGAAGATGATCAGCGAGACCGACCAGGGAGTGGTGCTTTATATCCGTTCTCATGAAGGCCGCGGCATCGGCCTGGTCAATAAGCTTAAGGCCTATAATTTGCAGGACGAAGGCATGGATACCGTTGAAGCCAATGAAGCGCTGGGTTTCCCCGCTGATTTGCGCGATTACGGCATCGGGGCCCAGATCCTGGTGGATCTAGGGGTCAAACAGATCCGTTTGTTGACGAACAATCCCCGTAAGATCGTCGGACTTGAGGGCTATGGTCTTTCCGTCGTAGAGCGGGTACCAATCAAGATCCCCCATAACGCTACGAACGAAAAGTATTTAAAAACCAAGAAAAGCAAATTAGGTCATATCCTTTAATGGTCCGTATTGCCATTGTAGCTGCAAGTTTTAACCATGCCGTCACCAAGAAATTACTGGCTGCCTGCCTGAAAGAATTGCAACGCCAGGGCCTCAAAGATAAACAGATCACAAGCGTCTGGGTGCCTGGCTCCTTTGAAGTTCCCTTGACCGCTTTGAAATTGGCCCAACGCAAAGACATCGATGCCGTGATTTGTTTGGGCGCGGTCATCCGGGGAGATACCTATCATTTTGAAGTGGTGGCCAATGAATGTGCCCGTGGCATCATGGAAGCCTCGCTACGGTCAGGCAAGCCCGTGATCATGGGTGTATTGACCACCAATACCGAGGCCCAGGCCAACCGGCGTGCCGGCGGCAATGACGGCAATAAAGGCCGCGATTGCGCCTGTGCTGCTTTGGACATGTTGGCTCTTTTGAGAAAAATATGAGACGCCGCACCCTTGCCCGCGAACACGCTTTGAAGATCTTATACCAGTTCGACATCACCAAGCGTCCGGTGGAAGTGGTGGTGGAGTCCTATTGGAAGGCGGAAGAGACCAAGGACCAGGAGATCATTACGTATGCCAATATCCTGGCCCAGGGGGTTGTAGGCGTGCTGAAGGACATCGACCAGAAGATATCTGATTATGCCACCAATTGGCAGATCAAGCGCATGGCCATCATAGACCGCAACGTCATGCGCATCGGCTTATATGAATTGCAGTATACCAAGGACATCCCTCCCAAGGTGGCCATTAACGAGGCAGTGGAATTGGCGAAAAAGTACGGCGACCTGGAGTCCAGCAAGTTCGTCAATGGCATCCTTGATAAGATCCACAAGAAAGAAATCGTCGAGCCGCAGAATTGACCATGAATGGCCGTGCAGACCTTCATATGCATACCTATTTCTCCGACGGGTCATCCTCGCCGCAGGAGGTCGTGGAGGATGCGCTTAGGGCCAAGCTTTCCTGTATTGCCATCACGGACCATGACATTGTAGAGGGCGTCAGTCCTGCCATCACAGCCGCGGCCCCCCACGGGCTTGAAGTGGTCCCCGGCATAGAACTCTCCTCGGAATACGAACTTTGCGACATCCATATCCTGGGTTATTTCATCAACGACAAAGAAAGCCCTTTGCTGGAGAAGATTGGTGTCTTTCTGGAAGCGCGTCTTGAGCGTATGAAGAAAATGATCATGAACCTCAAGGCCATGGGCGTTGATAATATCGAATTTGAAGAGGTCTGCGCCTTGACCCGGTCCAAAGCAGTAGGCAGAGCGCATCTGGCTTTTCTATTGGAACAAAAAGGTTGGGTACCCAATATCAAGAAGGCTTTTGAGAAGTATATAGGGCCGGGCTGCCCTGGCTATGCGCCTAAACTTAAGCAGACGCCTTTTGAGGCCATTGAACTTATCCGGCAAAGCGGAGGTGTGGCGGTGATGGCTCACCCCATGCTGACCCAGAAAGACGAATTGATCCCTCGTCTTGTCGCCGCCGGTTTAAAAGGCCTGGAGGTTTATTATCCCAATTGCATGGATACGGTAACACAATTTTATGAACGCATCGCCAAAAAGAACGGTCTGATCGCTACCGGCGGATCAGATGCTCACGGCAAGATCAAGCCTTATACCTATGTAGGAAAAGCAACCGTGCCTTATGACGTGGTGGAACAACTGCGTCAGGCAAGGCCGTTGAAGACATGAATAACGAATTGATCTACATGAACCGTGCCTGGGAGCTCGCCCTTCAGGGTTGGGGCAGGACATCGCCCAATCCCATGGTGGGTGCCCTGCTGGTCAAGTCCGACAGCATCGTCGCTGAAGGATATCACCATTATTGCGGTGGCGATCATGCGGAAGTTGACGCCTTGAAAAAAGCAGGCAGCCGTGCCAGGGGCGCAACTTTATATGTCACCTTGGAGCCTTGCGGCCATTGGGGCCGCACTCCGCCTTGCACCGAAGCTATTGTCAAGGCAGGGATAAAAAGGGTCGTTGTCGGAGCGCTGGACCCGAATAAGTTTAATCACGGAAAGTCATTGAAGTATTTGACCAGGAACGGTATTAAGGTGGAGCAGGGGTTATTAGCGGATGAATTGGCCCAGATGAACGAACCGTTCAATTGTTGGATCACGACAGGAATGCCTTTTGTGACAGCCAAGATCGCCCAAACGTTGGATGGCAGGATCGCCATGACCGACGGCACCTCTAAATGGATCACTTCTCCTTTCTCGCGCGAATACGCGCGTCGCCTGAGATTTGGCTTTGATGCCATCATGGTCGGGATCAATACCGTTCTCAAAGATGACCCTCAGTTGAAAACAGTCCCTGCCAAGCGCATCATAAAAGTGGTTTTAGATTCGCATGGAAAAATATCCAGCCGTGCCAGGTTATTCAAGTCCGCCCGGAAGGAAGATATTTTTGTATTTACCGGCAAAGGACCGGGGCCAAAAATAAAAGCCCAGGTGATCAAGGCGCCTCTTTACAAGGGTAAAATTGATTTGGCATGGGTCTTGAAATTTCTGGGCGAAAGACAAGTGACCAGTGTGCTCATTGAGGGCGGCCCTACGGTCATTGGGGAGGCCTTAAGGCGGAGTTTAGTCGACAAAATGATGATCTATACCGCGCCCAAGATGATGGGTGAGGGCATGGCATCCCTTCGTGGTCTGCAGATTAAATCTTTGAGTAATATGATCCACCTTAAAAGGACAAGTTTTGATAAAATAGATGAAGACATCTTAATACAGGGTTATCCTAAAAAGTAAGGTCCTATGTTTACCGGCATCATCGCATGTATAGGTACTGTTAAAAAGATCCGACCAAAAAAGAACCTTTTGGTTTTCAGCGTTGATCTAGGACCATTGGCCAAAAAGGTCGGGATAGGCGACAGTGTGTCTGTCAGCGGGGCCTGTCTGACCGTCAAGGCTAAGCGCTCCAGGGTGGCGGATTTTGATCTGATGAAGGAAACCATCGAGAAAACATCGCTACGCTTCCTGAAGCAGTCAAGCCATGTCAATTTGGAGCTGGCCCTGGAAGCAGGCAGCCGTTTGGGCGGTCATGTGGTGACCGGGCATGTAGATGAGGTGGCCGTCATCAAGCATATTGTGCATGAAACCAACTGGGTGGCTATGCGTTTGAGTGTCAGCAAGGAAAACCGTAAATATTTTGTGCCTAAGGGATCAGTGGCGGTGGATGGTATAAGCCTTACGGTGGGCCGGGTGGGGAAAGATTATTTCGAAGTGTATTTGATCCCGTATACGCTGAAGATAACGACCCTGGGTTTAAAGAAAGCAGGGGATTACGTCAACATTGAGACAGACATATTAGCAAAATATCTTTTTCAGAAATAAGGAGGCCGCCCAATGAAACTCGAAGTTGCCGACATCCAAAAGATCATTCCGCACCGTTTCCCGTTCCTGATGATTGACCGCGTCCTTGAGTGCAAGCCCAATGAGAAACTGGTGGCTGTCAAAAACGTTTCCATCAATGAGCATTATTTCCGTGGACATTTTCCCAGCGAACAGGTGATGCCTGGAGTTTTGGTCATTGAGGCCATGGCCCAGGCGGCTTGCGTTTATTTTTATTACAGCAAGGACCTGCAGGGGACAGCTTTGATCTATTATTTGGCTAAGGTTGAAGCGCGATTCCATCATCCGATCATTCCTGGTGATCAGCTGAAGATAGAGATCTCTACTGTCAAATTATTGCCCAAGGCAGGCATTGTCAAAGCCTTGGCCTTGGTAGGTGATAAATTGATGGCCGAAGCGCAAATAGGTTTCGGGATCAAGGAAATATAGGAGGGTTCTCGATGGGAGAAAAAAGAAAAGCGCCCAGGGCAAGGACGATCGCCGTTGTTTCTTTTAAGGTCCAGTCAGCCCGTCTGGCAGGCGGAACGCGCATTAAGGACATCTCCGAGTCGGGCATATGTATCCCCTCGAAGCTCCATTTCGAGGTTGGTTCCACTTTGGAGTTGGAGATCCGCTCGGATGATTTAAAGGTGCCGGTAAAGACCCTGGCCAGGGTGGTATGGATCGCTCCCCGGCAGGGCAAATTCCCGTTTGAAGTCGGCTTGGACTTCCTGCAATTACCTGAAGACGTGCACGCGGTGCTTCGTGATTATGTCCGTGGTTTGATAGACCAAGGCCAAAAAGATGTCTCCTGGCTTGAATAAAAAAGGTTGTCATCTAAAAGAGAGGGGCTATGAGAAGAATAATTTATTTCGTTACATCGGTAATGTTCTTGTGCGGGTGTACAACTTTCGGCGGGGATAATACGCTGGACGCTTCGTTACAGGATGGCTCGGTGCATCAGGGGATGACCCTTCATCAATTGGAAATGGTCATTGATAAAAAACCGTCTTGCGGTTTTTGGGACTACTGCCAAAACATTCACAAAAAGGATGGAGACCATTTTTACTGGGTCGTGGGGAATTTGAGAGTATCAGGGCAGCACTATTTTCAGTTTAAGAATGATCAGTTGATAGCGTGGGGCAGTATTTAGAAGCCGGTTGGGCCTTCCTAAAAAGAAAGCGTTTTCTTCAAATCCGTTCCCTGGCCTTGAAATCCCTTTATTTTGTGACATACTTTTTCTATAGGACAAATTTTTGTTTGTATCAACGATTGGTCTTCCTTGTGTTACAGAAAGGACGGCTGATCAATTGTATTTTAGGGAGGCGCTATGACAAAAAACAGATTAGCAGTCGGAGTGTTTTCTTTATGTCTTTCCCTTAATATAAGCGCCCCTCTAGTCTTTGGCCAAACAACAAGAACAACGCCGCCTGTCATAACCAACAATGGTCCTACAACCGTCACTTTTCCAACGCCGGTAATTTTAAATATCAAGACGGATGAGCCTGCCACCTGCAGGTATTATATGTCACCTTCCCCACCGGGAGCTCCCAGCTCGGGTTTGTCTTATAATGATCCCAGCCGGATAACATTTGCCAGTGATACGATCCCCACCACGGTCCATGGGCCGCAATATGTGGGAACTTATAATGCGGGTTATACCTACGCATTTATTAAGTGCATGGATGCCTTCGGCAACGTTTCTACGACGGATTTTATTGTCAGCTTCTTCATTCAGCCGCCTGCCCCTTTACCGACGCCGACTGTGCCGCAAAACCTTAAAGCAACGGTCCTGGATCCCACACATATTCAACTGAGTTGGAGCGCTTCGACAGTGACAAGTCCAAGCTCACCAAGCATTCTTTATAATGTTTTCAGGCTCCAGCAGCCTGGGACAGCCTA
>CAZFON010000085.1:0-7492 GCA_964520185.1 uncultured Planctomycetales bacterium
ATCCGCCGGTTATTTTCAAGAAGTTGGAACACAGGCATGGGGCTTATTATGCCCGTCATCAGGCCGTTGAAATGTCCCATGGTCAGGTGCTCCTTTTTCTGGACGCAGACGTCATCGTAAAACCGGAGACCTTAGGAAAGATCGCAGCTGTTTTAGAAGATCATCCGGAAGCCTCAGGCATGATCGGTTCGTATGACGATTCCCCGCAGGCTGGTAATACCGTGACCCAATTCAAATTTCTTTATCACCATTACATTCATCAGCATGAAGGAGAGTATGTGGGTTCATTTTGGACCGGGTGCGGCGCCGTCCGAAAAGATGTGTTCAAAAAGCTGGATGGGTTTAATTTGAGTTTTTTTCATGAACTCAATGCGGTGATGGACATCGAGTTTGGTTATCGCCTGAAATTAAACCATTATAAGATCTATAATGCCAGGCATATCCAGGTCAAGCATTTGAAAAAACTGACCTTTGTAAACTGGGTCTCTACGGATTTTCTCACCCGTGGCCTACCATGGGTCAAGATCATGCTAAGCTACCGGCAATTTTACCCCACCTTGAATATCAACGTCATCGGCTGCATTAATGTCATATGCGTTTGGCTGATGCTTGCCGCAGGCCTGGCGGGTTTCTTCGACAAGGTGCTTTGGGCCGTTGAAGGACTTCTATTAGGCATATTTCTTATTACTCATTACGGCCTATTGAGCTTTTTTTCCGCCAAAAGAGGCTTTTTATTTATGCTCAAGGCCATTCCCTTACTTTGGATCTATTATTT
The DNA here is from genome assembly GCA_964520185.1 of uncultured Planctomycetales bacterium. Classification (GTDB taxonomy): domain Bacteria; phylum Omnitrophota; class Gorgyraeia; order Zapsychrales; family Fredricksoniimonadaceae; genus JABDGZ01. The sequence continues at coordinate 776 of CAZFON010000085.1, forward strand.
TAACTGCGGCCTGTGTGTACTATGGGGATTGATCTTAAATAAGAGGATATGACACCCGCGAATAAAGAAAACGTGATCTTATGCCGCTGTCATTTTATCGATGATGAGGCCCTGGGTCTATATCAAGCGATCAAAGAGTCCTGCGGCTTAGAGTATGACGTTATATTTTTATGCGACCAAACCAATAGCGCCATCAAAATGGTGCAAGGCTGCAGCTATCATACGTCAGACCTTAAAGAGGTCAGCAAGATGGGTTACAGGATGTGGGAAGGCAGGGGATTGCATTTTCATATGGACTATGAAGTGCTCCATTTTTACCGCGCCTTCCCTTCCTATGAGTATTATTGGGTTTTGGAATATGACGTCAGGTTCAACGGGAATTGGAGTGATTTTTTTAAGGCTTTTCGCGAAAATAAGGCAGACCTTCTTTCGACCTATGTGCGCCGGCGCCGGGATGATCCCCATTGGATCTGGTGGGATACTCATAACCTGGAAGTTTCCGACGACCGGTTAATGGCGATCTTCTGTCCGGTGGTCAGGTTCTCCCGCAAGGCCCTGGAGGTCCTGCATGAGAAACACCTGGCGGGGTTATATGGCTATTGCGAGGTGGTGGTCCCCACCATCATCAGCCAGGCAGGCCTTAATGTAATGGATATTTCAGAGCGGTTTTATGATCCGCTTGCATCATTTAATTATAATGGGGTGATATGCCCTCAAAAGGGCAAGCTTTCCCATCCTGTTAAAACCAGGGATCTTTTAAATAGGATGGTGTCCATTTACCGTTATATTTTCAGGGCCAAATACGATAGCCATTGGAGTGTCCGGTGGGCCCAATACCTGCTGTATAAGGTTTTTCGTTTACCGCAAAGGCAATATTAGAAAGGAAGTTTATTTGTCTTCAACAGTCATTTTAGGAGGAGGAGTGACCGGGCTATGTGCAGGGTATCGCCGGAAACGGGCCATTTATGAAGGCCAGGGCGTCCCCGGGGGCCTTTGCGCTTCCTATTACGTCAGTGCGGACGGGAACAAGGACCGCAGGCGATCGTATCGTTTTGAAAAGGGCGGCGGTCATTGGATCTTTGGTCATGATAAAGATCTTTTGCAAACCGTCAATGACCTGTCTCCGGTCAAAAAATATACCCGTCGGGCATCGGTTTATTTTCCTGATCTGGACCTTCGCGTCCCTTATCCTTTCCAAAACCATTTATATTTATTCCCCAAGGCCATACGGGACAAAGTAAAGAACGAATTGCGCGGACCGCTTTCTAAAGTTGAACCTGTGACCTTACACGAATGGATGATCCATCACTTTGGAAACACATTGTGCGAACTGTTCTTTTTACCGTTCCATGAACTTTATACGGCGGGTCTCTCTGATAAGATCACCCCCGAAGACTTATTTAAAAACCCCTCCAACAGGTCTGTTATACTTCAGGGCTTGACCCGGAAAACAACGGCAGTTGGATACAACGTTACCTATCTTTATCCCAAGCAAGGCCTGGATCATTTGATGGGACAAATAGAGGGCCAATGTGATATAAACTATAATAAGAGGGCCGAAAAGATCGACGTACGCGGAAAAAATATTTTCTTCAAGGATGGCAGTGAAGCGGCCTATAAAAAATTGATATCAACGGTCCCTTTGAGTGAAATGACAGATCTTTGCGGGTTTAAAGGGTTAAAAAGGAACGATCCTTACACTTCAGTTCTGGTATATAACATAGGGGCACGGAAGGCAAAGAAGTGTCCCACGGACCATTGGGTCTATGTTCCGCAAAGTCAAAGCGGATTTCACCGTATCGGATTTTACAGTAACGTCGATGCTGAATTTCTGCCAAGGACAAAAGGGCAAGAGGAACTGGTCAGCATTTACGTGGAAAAAGCATTCTTGCCAGGCCAAAAACCCGGTAAAATACAAATAGACCGGCTTGGCCGGGAGATCATTGAAGAGTTAAAAAGCTGGCAGTACATCAAAGAGGCAGAGGTGATCAGCCCTACATGGATCGAACATGCCTATACCTGGCAACGTCCGCGATCCGGATGGAAGCAGGAGTCGCTTCACCGGCTTAAAGAGCATAACATTCACTCCATCGGGCGTTATGGGGCGTGGAAATTTCAGGGGATCTTAGATTCCATGAGAGACGGTTTTTTGTCTTGATCAAAGGATAAAGATGAAGATCTTGGTTACAGGAGGGGCGGGATTTATAGGATCGTATCTTGTTGATCGGTTGATCAGCGAGGGCCATGAGGTCAGGATCTTTGACAATTTGGATGATATTCCCCATCCCGGCGGCCAAATTCCGCCGTATTTAAATAAAAATGCGCAGTTTATCAAGGGCGATGTCAGGGATTATGAAAGCTTCAAAAAAGCCCTCGAAGGCATTGAGGTCGTCTTTCATGAAGCTGCAGCTGTGGGCCTGGTACAGTCGTTGTATGAGATCAAAAGGTATGCGGATGTCAATATCGGCGGAACAGCTAATCTTTTAAATATCCTGGCTAACGTAAAGAACAGGGTTCAAAAATTGATCATTCCCGGGTCCATGAGTTCTTATGGTGAAGGGGCTTATACTTGCAAACAATGCGGAGATATCCGGCCTGTTTACCGGAGCAAAGAACTTTTGGAACAAGGCGTTTGGGAGATCCGCTGCCCTCAGTGTTCCGGTGAAATGGCGCCGCGGCCGATCCGTGAAACAGATGCCCTTAACGGGACCTTTATTTATTCCAGCACCAAACGCAGCCAGGAAGAAATGGGGTTGATATTTGGGAGATCCTACGGTGTCCCGGTCACGGTTTTACGGTATTTCAGCGCCTTTGGCCCCCGCCAATCATTATCAAATCCTTATACGGGGGTGGCAGTGATCTTTTTGAGCCGGATCATGAACCGTCATCCGCCTGTCATTTACGAGGACGGTCTGCAGTTAAGGGACTATCTTTCGGTGCATGATGTCGTTAGCGCGAATATGGCGGTTTTAAAGGACCCGCGGTCAGATGGAAAAATATTCAATGTGGGCAGCGGCGATCCGGTCAGCATCCTGGACATGGCCCGTAAGATCATTCAACTTAAAGGAAGCGATCTGCAACCGCAGATCTTACAGCGCGCCCGTCAGGGCGATATCCGGCATTGCTATGCCGATATCTCTTATATCCGTGAACAGATCGGATGGCAGCCTAAAATATCCTTTGATGAGGGGCTCAAAGAGTTGGTTGAATGGGCCGGGTCAGAAAGGGCCATTGACAATTTCGATACCGCTAACGATGAGCTTAAAAAACGGGGTCTGCTTTAAGATGGGGGGCCAGGCACAAGAGCTGTTGATCGTCACCTGCACCTATCAGAAACCTCGCCGGTTGAGTTTTATTAAGGAATGCATAAGTAAGTTTAAGCTAGTGCCGCACATGCGCTGGATCCTTGTGGAAGATGGTCAGGATATTGACGCCCAGGTTAAAAAACTTTTAGATGTAAGCGGCATTGACTATATCTATCTACATTTATATTCCCGCAGTCACGGTAATGCTCAGAAGAACCTGGCCCTGACCTATATCCGTGACAATGATCTAAAGGGCATTGTTTATATTGCGGATGATGACAATAAATATGATCTGCGTTTGTTTGAAGAGATAAGGAAAACAGAAAGAATATCCGTCTTTCCTGTAGGAAATCTGGGGCCTAACGGCATTGAACGGCCCATCGTTAAGAACGGCAGGATCACAGGTTGGGATGCGGACTGGCATTCCAGAAAATATCCCATTGACCAGGGTGGTTATGCCATCAATGCCAGCCTGCTTAAAGCGCTCAAAGACCCTTTATGGTCCCATCAGTCTTACGGCGGGGAGTCCGAATTTATTGAGAAGCTCATCCAATCACCGGACGAACTGGAAATTTTATGCGATGGATGCCGGCGTTGTTATATGTGGCACAACCATCTTCTATTGCTATGGCCTTTTGGGCATTTATATGTCTATGTCAAGGTGGTTGCAACCAAGATACTGAGAAAATGTGGGGTGACCTTTCCCGGTGAAAGGATCTAAAACGCATGAAATTGTATGCTGTTTACTCTGAGGAGAACGCGGCGCTTAAAGATATTTTTGTCAAGGGCCTAAAAGATCCCTGGGGGATCGAGCTTGTTTATTGGGGCCGCGCAGGTGAAGGAGAACAGGACTTAGACTTCGGAACGCAAGGGTTTGGCAGATTGATGAGGCGAAAAATTGATTTTACGGTTGAAATGATCAAGAAAGAACAGGGGAATATGGTCATTTGGTCTGACCTTGATATTCAATTTTTTGGTCCTTGTACTACAGCCATCGAGAAGGCCATTGCGGCCAAGGATATCGTTTTTTTGGCGGAACACTGGCCGCAAAAAGAAGTTAATGTGGGTTTTATTGTCCTCCATTGCAATGCCAAAACACTGGCATTCTATGAGGCGGTATCTGCAATGAATTTTGAAGCTATGCCCTATTATGACCAGTCCGCCGTCAACCAGCTTTTACGGGAGAGCTCCGTAGATCTATCGTGGGATATTTTACCTTATCAGTTCTGGTCAAAGTCCGTTGGAGGGACTCCGCCACGGGACATTCTCTTGCATCATGCGAATACCACCTTCCCGGCGATAAAAGAAGGAAGACGGGTAAGCTCTCTTGAGCTAAAATTGGAGCAAATGGCCCGGATCAGGGAATTTGTCCAAACCTATCCTTCCTGGAAATGGCTGCTATGGGGCAAATGGCGATATTGGGCCAAGGGCATGGTCTATCAGGGATTTCAAAGGAGGAGTTATTTTGAATAAAGATCCAGGTTATGACATGCATCTGATCATGAACCCTTCTGAGGTCTGTAATTTTGATTGTTCCTATTGCAATCAACATACGAATGACCTGTCAATGACCCATCATATCGACATTGACCGTTTTATTCAGCGGCTTGAAAAGACAGGGAAGACTTTTTTGGTCATTGTCAGTGGCGGGGAACCCTTTATGATCCCCAATTTCGTTGAATTTGCCGGCAGGGTGACCCAAAAACATTATTTAAGGGTCGATACCAACATGTCATTGACCAAGCCATGCCGTCAATTCGCCCAAACCATTGATCCCGGTAAGGTCGTTGAAATTTCATTTTCGACCCACATTCAGGAAAGAGAAAATTCAAAGATCAATATCATGGGCCTGGTGGACCTGGTCAAAGAATATCAAGCCAAAGGATTCAAGATCTTCGGAAACTACGTCGCTCATCCGGCCCTTTTAGGAAGGATGGAGGATGATATTAAATTTTTTGCTTCACACGGGATCACGGTCTTACCGACCTTATATCAAGGTTCTTATAAGGGAAAACTGTATTCTCTGGACCGCGCCAATACTGCTTATACGCCCCAGGAATTGGAATTGATTGGACGGTTAAATCCGTTGGCCCTTTTGATATTGAACAGCACTTATAGAAAACCATGCCAGGCCGGCTCCACTGCTTTATGGCTGGATGAAAATTATGAAGTGTCTCCCTGTTTTATGATGCGTAAAACAGTCAAGCTGGGCCATTTTTATGGGGATTGGGGCCTTTTCCCCAAGGTGATCCAATGCCCCAAGAAAGTATGCACGGATCAATACAATGAAACTTTTTGTGCCTGTTTACCTGATATGCAGGCAGGATTTGCCTACACGCAACAGAAAGCCATCTCGACCTACGGGATCGCCTCGTGGCCGCTAACCAAAATTTTTCTGGCCCTTACCTGGCCCAGATCCGTTGCCAGCAAAATGCGCCGGGTGATTGCCAGGTTAAGGCGGCTTAAATGGTACAAAGGACGGTTGGTCGATCCTGCCGCCTGGCACCGATCTTGTTCTTAAGACAGCCATGACCATACTCAAGGAAAGTGTTTATATTTTTTTAGCTAAATTTTCTTTTGTGCTGGCGTCCTTGGCTTTAAGCGTCATGGTTGCCGGCAAATTAGGGCTGCAGGGATTTGGCCTCTTCACCTTGGTTTTAAGCCTGTATACGATGTTCGAATTGGTAGTATGCTTTGGATTCGATAATATCATTGTCCGCGAAGTAGCATCAGACCATTCAAAGGCCGGCCCCATTTTTTCTCACGGGGCGCTCATTGGGATCGTCTCCTCAGCTTTAGGCACCTCACTGCTTGTCATTTTCAGCCAATTGATGCAATATTCTCCTGAGATTAAAAGATCGATTTATCTGGCAAGCGGTCTGTTATTGCCCTCATTCCTATATTATCTTTTGGAAAACATTTTCATTGCTTTGGGAAGGTCCAGGTATATTTTTTTAAGCGCTTTATGCAGGGATGCATTTTTGATCATCGTGGGGATCGTTGTTTTAGAGCGCGGGGGAGGGGTCAATGCGGTCATAGGAACGATGTTTTTGGCAAGGACCTTTGGTTTTATCTGTCTTTTATGTTTCTCGAACCTTCAAAAGATAAAGTTGTTCTCGCCGATCGACCTGATCTTCTTTGATAAAACAGTACGTTTGATCCCCACCTTTTTGTGGATCAGTGTTTCTTCCTGTTTGTTCCTTGAAATGGATACAGTGGTGCTTTCCAAGGTCCTGACCATATCTGATCTGGGCTTATATAATCTGGCAAAGCGGATATTCAGGGTGGGTAATATTTTTTATTACAGCTTTGCCATGGCCTCTTTCCCTGAAATAGCACAAGGACGCCTCACGGACTATAAACGTTTTATGGTCAGAATGTTCTGGCTCTGCCTGTCATTGATCATTTTCGT
>CAZFON010000086.1:0-7488 GCA_964520185.1 uncultured Planctomycetales bacterium
TCAAGATTATGCTGGATGGCTAAACTATTGATCAAACCACGCGCATGCAGGACAAACCCTGAACGTAACAATTCCGTTGGCGCTGCCACCTCTGAGGGTTGCGCAAAATTCTGTAATTGGGACAGAAGTTTAATTGGATCTAAAAACCCCTGCTTGCGTGCGGCAATTCTAACAAAAAATCTCCAGGGGATCCATTTCCACCACTTAAAATAACTCTCTTCTATCAATAAGGATCTAAACGCCCAATATTTAAAAAAGACAAAAGTAAATAATCCTGTTAATGACGTGGCAATAATTAAAGCTGTAAAAACAGTTCCATGCCAATGGCTCAAAATGCGATGATTTGTAAAAACATTAATTCCTAATGCTATAGAATTAATAGTAAAATAGCGTACTCCTTCGGTAAATGAAGGTTCATAGTTCTTAAATATCCAATATTTACAAAGTAAATACCCGACAACTCCAGCGCAAGTAAATGAGATCCCTTTAGCAACGTTAAATGACAGAAAATGATATGATACGTAATAAATACTAAAGTCAGTCGCGTTGATAATACAACCCGCAATACAAAACCTGATAAATTCATTTTTTAAGCTTATATCAATTTTCAATTGAGTCCGCCGATATTTTTATAGCTTCCCTTGCTTCTTCTAAATCTTCTTCATTAACGATCAATTGAATTGACTCTCCTATAACCATTCCCGGTCGAAAACCACCGACATCTTCATCCAAGATCATGTTAAGTATCCCTTTTTCATCGAGCAATCCTTTGGCTAAGTCTGCCTCATATCTATTTATATATGTTTTTAAGACGATCTCTTTCATAACAGTATTTTAGATAGGAGGTCAAAATGAATCAATTGTACCTTGGTCTAATCGGGTGTGGGGGCTTATACGGCAGGAACTTGTATCATATTTCCTGGGCTATTATTGCGAACTATGGGGACTGTCCGGTTTGAATGACTTCTTAACGCACTGTCATAACTTCCATGCCTGCTAAATGACTTTCCCTGTCCCATTGATTTACTTCTTCTATTTCATTTTCTATAGCCCAAATCACATCAAGGGGCAGTAATGGTTTCTTAAGCCAACTTTTTATACCACATAGATCCATAAGCCATTTAAACTCATCTTTAAAAAGATCCGACATCGCGATGATCGGGATTTTATTCGATTCAAAGACCCGATTGATCGCATCCGCAAGAGCAAGCCCATTCTTATGGGGCATCCTTAGATCCATCAAAATAACATCAGGTTTATTTTGGATGACAGTTTCTGCGGACCAAAAAGCATCGTTAACGAGAACCGGCCTATAACCGCCCATTTTTAAAATTCCTGCAAGCTCTCTAAGGGAGTCCTGATTATCATCAATGATAGCTACTATTCTATTTTGCATTTTCCATCCCTCGTTCTAACTGGTCACAAAAGAATTTCACACTTTCCTTAAGAGTCATCCCCTTCCTTCATCTCCACCTCTTTTTACTAATATGTTGATCACCGGATACAATCGTAGACAGCTTATTAGCGTTAGGATCCCAATCCGTGATATAACGGGTCACAAATACGCGATTTTTGACAGATTTTGTTTCCACGTCTTCGCTATTAAGCTTCCCTACACCCGATCGTCTCCTATTAGAAGTCTCAAGTGAGTTCACATCTTGATTGTTATTCTTGAGAAATCGTTCCGCTTCCAGCCAATTATCTAGATCAGAACCTCCTTTTTCTTGATAGATCAAATATGCCTGAAATTGTATAATAGTATGTTCTATCATTGTTGCTCCTATCTGATACGAATATCATTGATGTTTCCTAATATGCCGAATGACTGTAACAGCCAAACGCAGACAACAATTATCACTAGGACATTCAAAATTTGCTTGAGTCTACCCTCCATGGGTATGTAGGTATTGACCAACCACAGGATCACTCCAGCTACAACTAGGGTCACAACTATTGAGATTAAAGACATTTTTCAGCCCTCCTTGCCACATAAGTTAACTTCATGTACGTATTTTAAAGAAGAGGCCGAAATGAATCAATTGTACTGGGGTATAATATGATCATTTCTCTTCTGTAATATCCGGTAATAAATTTAAGGTCCTCTCAGATAAAAAGTCATCCTCCTCATCATATTGAGCCAACCATTGATGGACAGATTGTGAAAACCCTTTATCTTGGTCGCCTGATTTAAAGAATTTTTGTTCTTTTTGATCTATCATATAACCCTCCTTAAAGTGATCATCGCAACAGCGCTGATCGTTATTCGTGATCTCATAAGGGTATTCTAGGAAGGGTTCAGAAATTAATCAATTGTACCAGGGTATACTACTGATTTTTGTTCTCTAAAAATTGTGCCATCTGGGGCAGCTTGCTAACTTCATGATTGTCCGGAATGGGGGCTAAAAATTCCCACTGGTAATATTCTTAAGTATGGTATTTGCACTTCAACCTGGTGCTCTTGGGTGTCGTTGATAAGCTCAATGGTCTGGTTCTCTTGTTTAGTTCCATCCACTGTCACAATGTTCTTATCATTGCCGGGGGGCAAACGTACAACTTTAATATGATAAATAGTCTCCCGGTACCGGTAGTGTATGTTGAATGCTTTCCACTCCATAGGGATACAGGGCTCTATAGTCAGTTTATTGACCTCAAGTTTTAGTCCTAAAAGAGATTCTAAGATCAACCGGTACATCCAGCCGGCTGATCCGGTGTACCATGTCCATCCTCCACGGCCCACATGGGGCGAAACCGCATACACATCGGCCGCGACCACATATGGTTCAACCTTATAGGTATTAATATCCGTTGAAGATCTCGAATGATTGATAGGATTGATCATACCTAAAAGTTCCCAAGCATGTTGACTATCCCCCAGTCGGGCGAATGCCATTGCAGCCCAGATAGCCGCATGGGTATATTGTCCCCCATTTTCCCTGACACCGGGGACATAGCCCTTGATATACCCTGGGTTTAAACTAGATTTATCAAAAGGCGGATCAAGCAGTTGAATGATCCGGCTAGTCCGATGAACAAGACGATCATTGAGCGAGGCCATAGCCATACGCATACGATCGGGATCACCTGCCCCTGAAAGAACAGACCAGCTTTGAGCAATGGAATCGATCTGGCATTCAGGATTACTCACCGACCCCAAAGGTGATCCGTCATCAAAATACGCGCGTTTATACCATTGACCGTCCCAGCCATTCTTTTCAATATTCTGGCGTAATGTGGCTGCCTGGGTCCTACAAAGTTCCATAAAAAATAGATCCCCACGGAGTTCTGCGATCTTGCTAAACTCAATGAGCGCTTCATAAAGAAAAAATCCTAACCAAACACTTTCACCCTTGCCTTTTTCTCCAACAAGGTTCATCCCATCGTTCCAATCACAAGAGCCCATCAAGGGCAGGCCATGTTCTCCAAACACAAGGCCCTTGAAAATAGCCTTTTGGCAGTGCTCGTATAAAGTGCCCTTTTCCAATGACTGATGTGGTAGATCAAAATATGAGTCCTCGTCCGCATTCACCAAGCGGCCTCTAAGGAAAGGGATCAATTCATCTAATACACCTCTGTCACCAGTGCTAAGAACGTACCGGCAGCTTGCTAATACTAACCAGAGATAATCATCCGAACAATGGGTCCGTACACCGCGCCCGAGTGGCGGATGCCACCAATGCTGAACATCACCTTCTGGAAATTGGCGGGACGCGCATAATATTAAATGTTCACGCATAAGAACGGGCTCGCTATGGACCAACGACATCACATCCTGCAGCTGGTCGCGAAAGCCAAAAGCCCCTCCTGGTTGATAATAGCCGCTGCGCCCCCAAAGTCGGCAAGCCAGGGTTTGATAAAGCAACCATCCATTGGCCAGGACATTGAGTGATTCATCTGGCGTAACCACTTGCACCGCGCTAAGGGTATGGGCCCAGTACTTGGTCACGGCGTTCAAAGCATCTTGTGCTTCTATTGACCCGCCGAAACGCTTGATCAAATTCCGGACGTCCTCAATATTTTGTCCGACGCCAAGAGTAAAAACCATCTCTCGTGCCTCTCCTTGCGCCAAGTCAAATGGGACTTGGATCGCGGCACAAGGATCTAAAGCCGACCCCACACGGTTGGACAGTTGCGAACGTGACAATGCGGCTGGATTTTGGATGGAACCGTTACGCCCAATAAACTCCGTGCGATCACCGGTCATTGTTCCGGTCATATCATTTACAGAATAAAAGGCAACAGTATCTGAAAATTCCGTATTGTATGGATTACGTGCAAAGATAGTGTTTCCCAAAGGATCAATTTTAGTGCTTACATGCATAGCTGTTTTTGACCGCAGATCTCCCAGTACCCATTCCACGTAACCGGTGGCAGATAATCGACGAGCACGGCCTGATATATTACGTATTTTAAGGACGGAAAACTTGACCGACGCATCCACGGCTACATAAACCCGCAATTGGGAATGGATCCCTCCCTCCTGGTGCTCAAAAATACTTACCCCGAATCCATGCCGGATGATGTATGGCTGTTTGGAACGCCTTGGCATAGGCGTGGGAGACCAAAAATGGCCCGTCTCTTCATCACGTATAAAAATAGCCTCTCCTGCTAGATCATTGACTGGGTCATTATTCCAGGGTGTAAGACGGAATTCATGGGCATTCTCACTCCATGTAAACCCTTGGCCGCTTTCGGAAACAATGGTGCCAAAATGAGCATTGGCCAAAACATTTCCCCACGGTGCCGGGGTCACCTGCCCCTCAGAAAGTTTAATGACGTATTCACGCCCATCCGAAGAAAATCCTCCTAATCCATTGAAAAAAGCTAGATCATTCTTAAGACTACCCGCCGTGGCGCCAAATTCAGGCCGGTATGTTTTAGCCGGTGTAAACCGAGCGACCGGGACTTCGATAGGAATACGACGATTGATTTGACTTTCGAGCGTTCCACGGCGGTCTGAAATAATAGCTCGTGCAGCGGACTGGAGTAGAATGCGTTCCTCATTGGATATTTGCTCGGAGGGCCTCACAAATATCTCACCGGAATTACGGGCTATCTTCCCCTGGACACTCGCGCTGATCAATCCCATGATCTGTTCTTGAAGTATTTGCCGATAACCAGATAGAGCCTCATTCCAGATAACCAGGTCGACTGCTAAACCCTTTATTCGCCAATACGCATGGGCCTGCACCATCTGCCGAACAATTTCAATATTGGCGGGATCTCCAATTTGAAGGACCACGATCGGCAGATCACCAGAAATAGCATTCCCCCATAATCCGCTTTGCCCTCGATGATTTTGGACAAGAACACTGCTCTCCGCACGAAGCAAAGAGTGGGCATAAATGATAGAATTGGCTAGATGCCCATACATTTGAACATCCGTCTCGGTGGCGTTGATCTGACGTAAAACCACCTGGCTATGTGTCCATGAAAGCTCGAAGGCGCGATCCCCGATCCGCTGGTCCTGATATTTCTCAATAAGGATTAAAGCTTGATCCCGCGTCTCTCCAATGCCGGAAACCATATCAATGATGACTGTTTGCTGCGGCTCAAGGACTATTTGACTACGGATGGCCACCACAGGGTCCAACACCGGACCTTGAGATCCTGAAAGCGAAGTTAAATTCTTCATCGCATCAGGATGAGCTATGCCCTGACCACGGCCTATGAACTGCAGGCGATCTGTTTCATAAGAAACCTTTTGGATCTCTGCACCATGCACGGCCATTAGATGGATCATCCATGGGGCATGTTCATCGATGGAACGAGGACGTCTGGTACAAAGGATTGCCTGTCGTTGTTTGATAATTTCTGTTTGGACAAAAAGATTGCTGAACATGGGATGCAAAGCATCCGCAGCGCAAGGAGCTATGACCACTTCCGCATAACTGGTCACATCGATCACTCTTTTTACCCTGGAACGGTTAGTGATCCGTACCCGCCGTAATTCAATATCATCTTCCGGCGAAACGACGATCTCTGTATACGTATCTAGATCATAATCGCGACGGCGGAATTCTGCGCGTCCTTCTGAAAATACCGACTCATAGCTATCTGGGCGTTGAAGGGTGGGTTGATAAGTGTTTGACCAGAACGTGAGTGTTTCCATGTCGCGGATATAACAAAATGTCCCCCAGTTATCGCAGGTTATATCTTCACGCCAACGGGTGACGTCAATGCCCTTCCAACGGCTATAACCTCCTCCCGCGTTTGTAACCATCACATGATATCTACCGTTTGATAGTAACTGCACCTCCGGAATTTTAGTATTAGGGCTTTTAAGAACACGAACTGGCGTTCCTGCATCCCCGGGAAGTGTACGAATATTGGTCAGCTCATTAACATGGACATGAAATGGGATAATATTGGGAACTCTCTCCTGAAGCAATAACAAGGATGCTTGATTCAGCGGATCTGACTTGAATCGCTTTTGCATAGGACGATCCAGCAAAAGATAGGCCAATGAGAGGAGACTCATACCCTGGTGATGAGCCATAAAAGATCGGATCACCGTGCTTGATTTACCACGCGGCTGACGTGAAGGCGTATGATCAACTGCTTCGTACAGACCGTATTTTCCCATCAACCCTTCCTTCTCAAGCCGCTGTAAATTAAGACAAGCCTGTTCCGGGGCCACCATCAAAGCCAGCACAGAAGCATATGGCGCTATAACCAGGTCTTCCGCCAACCCACGCTTAAATCCTAACCCAGGCACCCCAAAGGCACGATATTGATAATTAAGGCCGGCGTCGATGGCATTGTATCCTGATTCCGAGATCCCCCATGCAACACCATGCTGTTTTCCATATTCAATTTGCCGTTCCACCGCCGCTTGATAGGTGTGCTCAAGCAGTGTATTTTTGTAAGTGGGCATTACAATAAGCGGCATTAAGTATTCAAACATTGAACCGCTCCACGATAAAAGGACCGGTTTTCCGCCAGTGGTCGTAAGCAAACGCCCCAGAGCAAACCAGCTTTCTTGAGGGATTTCCCCCTGGGCGATCGCAGTGAAATAACATAATCTCGCTTCTGATGCCAATAGATCATAAGAACTCGGATCTAATTTACTCTCTTTATCGTGATATCCTATGGACAATAAATGCCGCGTTGGATCATAAAGAAAATCATACTCCATCCGGGCGAAATCGCTGGCTTGACGGGCAAGTCGTTGGATATCCGTGATCCGTTGATGTGCGCGCAGCCCCCCTTCACCAGGAACTTGGGCCAGCTGGCGCAGCGTTGGGATCCCTGTAATACCAGGAATATCTTGGGGAAGAAGGAACCTCAGATCATTAAAAGCATTGCGACATTGTGTCGCAATGGTATGGGCCCACTCTGCCGCATCAATCTCAGGAGTAGAGACAAGTTTATTACCCAGTTCGTCAGCGTATTGGGCCAATCGTTCAAGATATCCGCATGCCTCTTCCATCGTACTTGGCCTGCGCTTACAAGCCTCCTCAAGTTCTTTCTGTAGTTGATCAGTCGAAA
>CAZFON010000087.1:0-7484 GCA_964520185.1 uncultured Planctomycetales bacterium
AAGAGACCGGCGTATGTTTATAGGACTCGCCGGTGAGCATCAAGATATTACGTATGCCCTGAGCATGGATAAATTGCATTTCCTTGCGGTATTGTTCGGGCCCAAGTTTGATGCGCTGGATCTTATGATGGCTGTGGAAACCGCAATAGGTGCAATGGCTCGAGCAGAAATTGGACAAATAAAGAGGGGCATAAAGGCTGATGGCCCGCCCAAAATATTGACGGGTGGTCCGGGCCGCCTCGCGGGCCAAGTCTTCGACGGTTTGCGGCCGTTCGTCTTCGAGGATATCTTTAATTTGCGCCAGCGTCATCATACAAAAATCCGGTTAAGGGAGAGGAGGCGCTGGCAATAAAGTTTTTTGCAGGCAATCCGCTTAAATACGCCATGCGTCCGGCCTCGACGCTCATCGCAAAGGCGCGGGCCAAGAGGGCCGGGTCCTGGGCCGTGGCGACGGCTGTATTGACCAATACCGCATCTGCGCCCATTTCCATGGCCTCCGCGGCCTGTGAAGGGGAGCCGATACCGGCATCCACAACGATGGGAAGCTCGATCTCATTGATCAATACCTGGATCAATTCTTTTGTTCTCAGGCCCTGATTGCTTCCTATAAAAGATCCCAAGGGCATGATGGTCGCGGCACCTGCCTTGACCAGGGCCCGTGCCACATATAGGTCCGGGGAGATGTAGGGCAAGACCACAAAACCTTCAGCGCTTAAGATCTCGGTGGCTTTGATCGTTTCCTGATTATCAGGGAGCAGATATTTGCTGTCATTGATGACCTCTATCTTGACCCAATGACCGCAGCCTGATGCCTTGGCCAGCCGGGCGATACGCACCGCTTCCTGGGCATTGCGCGCTCCGGAAGTGTTCGTCAAAAGCGTTACATGCGCGGGGATATGCTCCACGATATTTTCCTCGTGGTGCTCCAGGTCAATGCGGCGCAGGGCCACGGTGACGATCTCGCTGCCGCAGGCGGCAATGCTGTCCGACAGGTCTTTTTTATTCCGGAATTTGCCGGTCCCCAACAGGAAACGGCTGGTAAACGTTTTTCCGGCGATCACCAGGGGGGTATCGGCCATATTAGCCACCACCGACGAAGCCAACCAGCTCCAAAACATCGCCGTCCCGAAGGCAGGTCCCGTCCCATTGGCCGGAAGGGATGATGGTGCCGTTGAGCTCGGCGATCACATGTTTAGGCTGTGGGCAAAATGAGCCGACGATATCGGATAGTTTGGTTGAAGTCAATTGCTGGGAGGTCCCATTTATAGTGATATTCATGGGCTTCATTCTAGTTTATTTGGCCCAAAAAATCAAATTTTGCGAGTGCCCTTAATTTCTTAATAATATTATTTACAGGTGTAAATTTGTTATAAAATATACATGTTCTAAAAAAGCTGGCTCAAAAATATATCTTTTATTTATGGTGGTTTTTTGTATAATATTGCGTTTTCCTAATTGAAGTGCAAAAACGCAAAAAAGGACGGCAAGAAAAATGGCTAAACCTGGGGTATTCGGCTACGAGCTTTTGCTCGATCTTTACGATTGCAAGCCGGGGGTGTGCGACGATCTAACGTTATGTTACAATTTTCTCGATGAGATCGTCGGTTTCTTAGGGATGGAGAAGCAGGCGCCGCCGTCTATCTTTAAATCCGACGGAGTGCGGTTTCCCGACAAAGCCGGGCTTTCCGGATGGGTGCCGTTGATCGAAAGCTCCATTGTCATCCACACGCTTTCCCCTAAGGATTTCATTACGGTCGATATTTATTGCTGCCGCAGTTTTGACCGCAAGAAAGCGGAAGAATTCTGCCGCCGTTTCTTTGGACCTAAAAAAGTGCAGGCCCAGTTCGTTGAGCGCGGGTTGAGCTATCACCAGGAAACTGCCGGCTCTGTCAAAGAGCTGGTGCAAAAGTGACGTTAGGGTCATATTAAAGTCTTGTAAGAGGTATTAAAGGGGATTGGCCAAAAACTGATCCCCTTTGCTATTTATAAGAGAGGCAAGGATGCCGTACACCACCAACGATATTAAAAAGATCGAAAGCCATTGGCAGAAATGGTGGGACAAAAACAAGACCTTTCGTGCGGAGACGGACCCGGCCCGGCCCAAATACTATGTGCTGGAAATGTTCCCTTATCCTTCAGGGAAGATCCACATGGGCCATGTGCGCAATTACACCATTGCGGATGTGATCGCCCGTTACAAAATGATGCGGGGTTTTAATGTTTTGCACCCCATCGGCTATGACGCTTTTGGCCAGCCTGCGGAAAACGCCGCCATCAAACACAAGACCAATCCTTCCGACTGGACCTACCGCTGCATTGCCCAGATGCATGATGAGTTAAAGCAAATGGGTTTTTCTTATGATTGGGACCGCGAGCTTTCCACCTGTGATCCCGAATACTATAAATGGAACCAGTGGATCTTTATCAAGATGTTCGAGCGGGGGCTTGCCTATAAAAAAGCATCCTCGGTCAACTGGTGCCCGGATTGCGAGACCACCCTGGCCAACGAAGAGGTCATCAACGGCCAATGCTGGCGATGCAAGACCAATGTCGTCCAGAAAGACCTTGAGCAGTGGTATTTGAAGATCACCCAATATGCCCAGAGCCTCTTGGAAGATCTGAAGAAATTACAACAATGGCCTTCGCGTGTTTGTGCCATGCAGGAGAATTGGATCGGAAAAAGCTACGGGGTGGAGATCCTGTTCAAAGTCAAGGACTCCCCGGAGACCATTAAGGTTTTCACCACCCGTCCGGACACCATTTTTGGCGCTACCTATGTGGTGCTGGCGCCGGAGCATCCATTGGTCAAGAAATTGATCCCCTCAACAGCGCAAGAAAAAGAGAGCCTGGCCTTTATCCTGAAAACGGCCAATAAAAGCAAGTCCCTGCGCATGTCAGGCGATCAGCGTAAAGAAGGCCTTTTTATCGGACGTTATGCGATCAATCCTGTTAATGGCGAGGCCATTCCCATTTATATCGGAGATTACGTTTTGATGGAATACGGGACCGGCGCCATCATGGCCGTGCCTACCCATGACCAACGGGACTTTGAGTTTGCCAAACAGCATCAGCTTGCGATGCGCATCGTGATCCAGGACCCTCACAATCCTTCCATTTCCGCTGAGGGAATGGCCCAGGCTTATGAAGGCGAAGGCCTGCTTGTCCATTCCGCGCAATTCGATCAAACGCCCAATGAGGATGCCAAAAAGAAAATTGCCGAATGGATGAAGCTTAAAGGTTTTGGGGAGATCACCATTCATTGGCGCCTGCGCGACTGGTTGATATCCCGTCAGCGTTATTGGGGCACGCCCATCCCTATTATTTATTGTGCTTCATGCGGGGCCGTGCCGGTGCCGTATCATCAATTGCCCGTGGAATTGCCCAAGGATGTCCAGCTCACCGGGGAGGGAGGCTCGCCCTTGGCCAAGGCCAGCCGTTTTGTCGAGTGCTTCTGCCCCAAGTGCGGCAAGCCTGCCCGCCGGGAAACAGATACCATGGCCACCTTTTTTGACTCGTCATGGTATTTCCTGCGTTTCTGTTCAGCGCGTAACAATGAAGAGATATTTGATAAAAAAGATACCCGTTACTGGATGCCGACAGACCAGTACATCGGCGGCATTGAGCATGCGATCCTGCACTTGTTATATTCAAGATTTTTTACCAAATTTTTCAAGGACCTCGGGTTGATCGATATTGATGAGCCTTTCACGCGCCTTTTGACCCAGGGCATGGTGCTCAAGGACGGGGAAGTGATGTCCAAGTCCCGCGGTAACACGGTGGACCCTGATGAGGTTTTGTCCAAATACGGGGCAGACACCTTACGTTTATTTATTTTGTTCGCCGCACCTCCGGAAGATCAACTGGAATGGAATGATAGCGGCTTGGAAGGATCGTGGCGGTTTTTAAATCGAGTGTATCAGATGGTAGAAAAACCTTTTGGATATGTTGATACACAAAATAAAAATGCTTCGCAAAATTTGCGTAGCAAGTTATTGTCTGATTATGGTTTAAATGAATCCGAGATGGATGATGATGATAAAGAATTGGAACGTATTCGTAATTTATCAATAAAAAATGTGACTCAATCCTTTGAAGAAGGTTATAAATTCAACACGGCCATCAGTCATATGATGGTATTGGCCAATGCTATAGATAAATTTAGTGTCCGAATTCAAACACGTTTTGTTGATTCTAGAGGAGATCTTTCAACGTTGACGCATAGAAAGTTTTTCTTGCAAAGTAAAGCTATTGAAACGATGGTCTTGTTATTATCTCCCTTTACACCTCATATTGCCGAGGAGATGTGGCAAATGATGGCTAAACCTGACCACACCATTTCCCATGTCAGCTGGCCTGGTTTTGATGAAAAGGCGCTGAGAACCAGCACCATCATCATGGCTGTTCAGGTCAATGGGAAGGTCCGGGGACAAATCCAGGTCGCCCCTGATCTGCCGCAGGATGAATTGCGTAAAATCTGTTTTGCTGATCCTGGCGTTGCCAAATACGCCACCGAAGCTGCCATCAAGAAATTTATCGTCGTCCCCAATAAACTTGTCAGTATCGTAGTTTAGGCGCTTTGGGAAACGAATTTTCTCAACCACGGTCGCCTATTTCCGCCGGCCTTTTCTAATTTCTCAGAAATATCAGCAATGTTATATGCAATATTTCTGATCGGCGACGAAGGCCGGCGGGGCTCCAGTGGTTTCGAAAATTGTTTCCCAAAGCGCCCAATAGCCTTATAATAACCGCAATGAAATTCATCGCGGACTTGCACATCCATTCTAAGTACTCCCGCGCCACCGCCAAAAATCTTGATTTAGAAAACCTCTATCTTTGGGCCCAACTTAAGGGGATCCAACTGGTCGGTACCGGCGATTTTGTACATCCCCAGTGGCTTCAAGAAATAGAAGAAAAGCTGGAGCCTGCGGAAAAAGGTTTCTTTAAGCTTAAGGACAAGTATGCCAAGCCTATGGATGCCCAGGTCCCCAAAAGTTGCCAGGCTCCGGTGCGCTTCATGCTTACCGTGGAGATCTCCAATATTTATAAGCGCCATGACAAGGTACGCAAGGTCCATAATTTGATCTATGTGCCTTCCCTGGAAGCAGCCAAAAAGATCCAGACCAAACTTGGGGGGATAGGGAATATTTCTTCCGACGGCCGCCCTATCCTTGGGTTGGATTCTTATGATCTGCTGAAGATAACGCTCGAGGCGGACCCTAAAAATTTGTTTGTCCCTGCGCATATCTGGACACCGTGGTTTTCAGCCCTTGGTTCCATGGGCGGTTTTGACAGCATGGAAGAGGCCTTTGGCGATCTAAAGAAAAACATCTTTGCCGTTGAAACAGGACTGTCATCAGACCCGCTGATGAATTGGCGCCTTAAACAGTTGGATGATTATATTTTGATATCCAATTCCGATGCGCATTCGCCCGGTAAGCTGGGGCGTGAGGCCAATATTTTTGATACGGAATTTTCTTACGAGGGTATTTATAAGGCCCTGAGCGATGAAAACGACAAAGGACTGGTTGCCACCATCGAATTTTTCCCTGAAGAGGGGAAATATCATTATGACGGCCATCGCAACTGCCAGGTCCGCTGGCATCCCAAAGAGACCATCAAGAACAAGGGCCTTTGTTCTGTCTGCGGCAAGCCGGTGACCGTCGGGGTCATGGCGCGCGTGGAAGCCCTGGCTGACCGTGAAGAAGGCGAGAGATCCAGACGCTCCCGGCCTTACCAGAACATCGTGCCTTTGCCTGAATTGATCGCCGAAGCTAAAGACATGGGCGAAGCCAGCAGGGCGGTGCAGGAAACCTATAAAAATATTTTGAATAAATTAGGCAGTGAATTCCATATCCTCTTGGATTGTCCTGTCCCGGATATCCAGAAAGCCGCAGGGGGCGTGATCGCCGAAGGCATTCATCGCATGCGGCAGGGCAAGGTGGAGATCGCCGCAGGCTATGACGGCGAATTTGGACGCGTAAAGATCTTTGAATCCGGAGAGCGCGAGCAACTCGAAGATCAGCTGGCGCTGTTTTAAGGCCTATGAACGGTCGACTGTTGTTAATTATCTGTGTTGTTTTTAGTTTTTCAGGCTGTGTTACCTCCTCCTCTCATCATCAGGTATCAAATTTGAGCCCCCAACAAGTACGCGTTAGCGGGCATGTTACTATTTCATCGGTACATAGAAACGGGATTTGAAAAGCGGGGAGGGGATATGAAGAAGCATACGGGCAAGTGCTGCATCTGTAACAGGCCGGTGTTTTCAGACCATTCCATCTATTGCCTGCGCTGTTTTCAATTTTCCCGCCGCATGGACCAAAGGGGCGTGCACGCCAAGGCCGTCAAAGCCATCTGGGCGTTCGTGCGCAAAAACGGGTATGTTTGCTATTACACCGGGATACCCCTGGATATGGAAAATTTTCATAGCCCCTGGTATTATGTGTTTGACCACCAGATCCCTGGCGATGATACGTCGATCGTCCTGACAAGCGCGCTATTGAATGAAATGAAGTCAGACCTTTCCAAGGTTGAATTTGTATATTACGTCAAAGAATTCTCCAGGCACTTTCTGACGGGGGCTAAGATCAGAAAAAGGAAGCTGGTTTATTGGGAGCGGTTGAGGCCGATGAGGGCCATCTTAAGGGAAAAACAATGCCGGTTTTAATAAATAAACCAACCGAGATCAAGGCCGCTGGGACCAAGCCTAAGTTGATCCGCGAATACATTGGCAGGGTCAATTCAAAGACAGAGCCGGTCAGTATTGCACACATGAAAAGCCCGCCAGGATGGGAAGAGCCGGGGCAGACACCGGAATTTGATGAATACACCGTTGTCTTGAAAGGTACACTGCGCGTGAGCCATCAGGGAGGGGCCCTCGATGTCAACGCGGGACAGGCGGTGATCACCCAAAAAGGCGAATGGATCAGATACAGCACGCCGGGACCTGAAGGTGCCGAGTACATCGCCGTTTGCCTTCCTGCTTTCTCCCCGCAGACCGTCCATCGGGACGGGCCCTAAACATAAAAAATTGTACTTGAAAGGGCTTCTGCTCTATAATTAAGCCTCGAACATTAAACAACAAGGGAGGATCTTATGACCACCTATTTTCTTTTCGGCAAGTATTGCGTTGATTCGCTCAAGAAAGCCAACTCCAAACGCACTGCCCAAGCATATAAATTGATCCAAAAATTAGGTGGTAAGATCAAATCCGTGCATGCCCTCCTGGGAGAGAATGATATCATCATTCAAGCTGAGTTGCCCGGGACCAAGGCGGCCTTGAAGGCTTCGCTGGGATTGACCAGGCTTACCGGTATAGGGTTTACCACCTCGGAAGCGGTCCCGGTCAGTGAATTTGATAAGATCGTCAAATAAAAATTTGATGCAAACACCTTCGGACCTAAACAAATCCCAGCAGTTGGCTGTTGGGCACCAGGGTTCGCATTTATTGATCACCGCGGGCCCTGGCACGGGAAAAACACACACCC
>CAZFON010000088.1:0-7379 GCA_964520185.1 uncultured Planctomycetales bacterium
CTGTCCCCAATTCTCCGGATTGGCGTTATGGAATTAAAAAAGGCTGGTTTGATCCGGATAAAATCGATCTAAAAGGATGGGATTTCCAACATCCGGTCATTCCGACGGATCATTTGACCGTCGAAGAAGTAGGTCGCTTAGGATCATGGTGTATGCGTGAATATTATTCCAAGCCCGAGCGTATTCACCGCATTATGGAAAGCAATTACCACATTAAAGTCAAATTATGCGTCAGGGATTTCATGAATAATATTTCGAAATGGGAAGCTAATTCCCGCGTTGGAGCTAACGCGTAGCCAACCCGGGGACATGGCTTTAGCCGTGTTCCCATGCAGGTTGCCAACCTCTCAAGGGTTGCATGTGAAAGCAACCCAGAGGCAAAAACCTGACGCATTAAAAATAGGAGCGTTCGCATGGTTTCAGTTCAGACAAGTATGCAGTGGGATGCCGCATCCTTAAATAAGTATAATAAAATGCTTAATTTAATACCGATCTTTCACCGGAGATTGGCCCAGGAAGTGGTCAATAAAAAAGCGGAGCAACTGGCTTTAGGACGTGGCTCCACGACGGTCGAAGAATCGGATATCGTGAAGGCCTTCTTAAGCGAAGTGCCCAAGGCCTTTTATAGTTTGATGGTCCGTATCATGCATGAAGTCGGGTTTGATTATAAGAAATATTTATGAAAATCGCAGTCATAGGTGCAGGTGCTATTGGATGTGTGGTTGCGGCTTACTTGAAGAAAGCAGGTGAGGATGTTCTTCTTGTCGGACGCGCTGAACAAGCCGATGCCATCAACGCCAATGGCTTGAGGCTCAAAGGTGTGCGCGGTGCGGAAACGATCAAGGTGCCGGTCGCAACACGACTGGATAAACCTTATGATCTGGTGATCTTTGCGGTCAAGACCCAGGACATCGAAGAGGCCTTTGCTCACAACAGCGAGTTTTTGGAACAGGGCGCCTTGGTCCTGACCACCCAAAACGGTGTGCAGGCGGATAATATCTTAAGCGCTCATTTTGAGCCTGATCAACAGCTTTCCAGCATCGTGATGTTCGGAGCCACCTATATAAGCCCTGGCGAGATCACCCTTAATTTCGAAGGGGATTGGATCATCGGCCGCCCGTTAATGGCCCTTGACCCGACGGCCCATAAGATCGCAGAAACTTTAGGAAAAGCTTTTAAGGTCGTCGCGAGCACCAATATCATGGGTCAGAAATATTTAAAGCTCTTTGTGAATTTTAATAATTGTATCCCAGCTATCGTCGGTAAGAGCATGCAGGAGACCTTTGCTGATATGGACCTTTGCCGCTTGAGCATCATGCTTTTAAAGGAAGGCCTTGACGTTGTTAATATGGCCAATATCGAATTGGTTTCCTTGCCCGATTTTCCCAAGGAGCGTATTTATGGAATTTACCAAATGCCCATGGAACAAGCGGCGGGGATCATGAATAAAACGCTGACAGGCTTAAGCCGGGAACCTTTATACGGATCCATTTTGCAAAGCATCATGCGCGGCCGGTTGAGTGAGGTTGATTTTATCAATGGCGAAATAGTTCAATTGGCCCAGCATATTAAGATGCCCGGCATTTTAAACAACAAGATCGTAGATATGGTGCATGAGGTGGAACGTACTCGTCGGTATTTCTCGGTTCAGGAAGTCAAAAAGGCTTTCGAATTAGTACCTGTATAAGGATCGGAGGAAGCGAAAATGGCAAAAACAGCACAGGAGCTTGGATTTAAGCGTACGTCATGGATACCTGAATATTGGAATGAGACACAAATTGAGATATTTAAGGGTATTGATGAGCATTGGGATCTATTGATCAACAAGAAGGTGGATGAATTTATCAAATATATCCATCCGGAGATGATCGGGTTTGGCCATGAAAGTCCTGTTCCCGTCGATTATAGCTGGTTGAATAAATGGGTCGGCTTTTGGACCAAGAGCACCAATATTGCGATCGCAGAATTACGTCCGACCCAAATTAAGCTCCATGGGGATATTGCCATCGTCCAATATTTGATCTTTACCGTTGAGGTCAATGCGGAAGGCGGTAAGCGCGTCATTCGCCGCTATACCATGACCTGGAAGAAAACAAATGTGCCAGGATTCCCTGCATGGCAGGTTATTGGAAGTCATAATAATTTAATGGATGAAGCCATAAAAAGTTGAGGTGAAGAGCGTGAATAAGAAACGTAGAGTCGTCGTGACCGGTGTGGGGATCGTGTCCCCCAACGGTATTGGTAATGAAAATTGTTTCCGTGCCATGATCAATGGCGTTTCCGCCGTGCGTCGGGTAACGGAATTCGATGTGTCTATTTTTAACACAAAGATCGCCGCCCAGGTCCTGGATTTTGACCCGGTTGCTTTGGGCCTTAGTTTCGAGGATGCCATGCGCATGGACCGTTATGTGCAGTTTGCCTGTGTGGCTGCCCGCATGGCCTTGGAGGATTCCCATCTTGATCTCTCGAAGGTGAACAAAGAGCGCATGGGGGTTTCTCTGGCCAATGCCATTTGCGGGACAAAATATATGGAAGAGGAGTTCGCTCTGGTGACCGACAGCGGCAGAAAACCGATCGACCCCCGCATTGTCCGTCCGGACTTGTATGACGCGGCCATGTTCAATACGCCTTCCAGCGAGATCTCGGCAAAATACGGACTTAAAGGGATCTGCAATACCATTTCAACGGGATGCACAGCAGGGACGGATTCCGTAGGTTTTTCCTTTGAAGCTATCAGCGACGGGGATGTTGATATCATGATCACCGGAGCCTCTGAGGCCCCGATAACCCCTATTACCTTCGGAGCTTTTGATACCGTGAATGTTTTGTCCGTTCATAATGACGAGCCTGAGAAAGCAAGCCGTCCTTTTGATAATAAGCGTAATGGTTTTGTGATCTCTGAAGGAGCTGGACTGCTGGTGGTGGAAGAATTGGGCCACGCTTTAAAACGGGGCGCCAGGATCTATTGCGAAGTTACCGGTTTTGGAACTACGTGCAATGCCTATCACATGACAGATCTGCCGCCGGAAGGGGATGCCATGGCTGATTGTATCACCCTGGCTTTGGAAGATGCGGGTATCAAGCCTGAGGCTATTGATTATCTTAATGCCCATGGATCATCTACCCGTCAGAACGATGTATTTGAAACCAGCGCGTACAAAATGGCTTTGGGAAAGCATGCTTATAATATCCCCATATCTTCAGTAAAATCCATGATCGGCCATCCCCTGGCTGGCGCTAACGGGATAGAATTGGCCTTAAGTTCCTTGATCTTTGAAAAGAACATATTGCCGCCCACGATAAACCAGGAGGAGCCGGATCCGGCATGTGATCTGTATTACATTCCGAATAAGGCCATTGAGAAAAGGGTAAGTTGTATCCTTAAGACCTCGAGCGGATTCTCAGGCATACATTCTGCCATGGTGTTACAACGGTACGAAGGTTGAGGGTATTTATGGAAAAAATTGCAATTACAGGGTTGGGCATCGTTTCACCGAGCGGTATTGAAAAGAGGGTTTTTTGGGCCAATATCAAGGCCGGTCGCAGTGCCGTCGAGAAGATCGAACGTTTTGACTCATCGCTCTATCCTTCCAGGATCGCGGGCCATGTCAAAGAACTGGAAGGCTATAGCAATGTTTCTTCGCGCCTGTTGAAGAAGATCGATCTATTTTCCCATATGACGCTGGTTGCTTCCGAACTTTGCCTGGTTGACGCCAAGATCAACCTGCCTGATGAGAACCTTAAACGCGTTGGTATTTTTATGGGCAATGCCATTGGCGGCTGGTTGTATGCGGAAACCGAGCTGCGCGATATGTATATGGAAGGCCGTGAAGGGGTAAGCCCTTTTATGGCCTCAGCATGGTTTCCGGCAGCGCCCCAGGGCCAGGTTTCCATTAATTATGGCATTAAAGGGTTCAGTAAAACCATTGTGGCTGATCGAGCGAGCTCTTTGATGGCCATTGGTTATGCGGCGCGTACCATTGTCAGGGGCAAGTGTGATTTTATTTTAGCCGGGGGAATGGAGGCGCCGGTGACCCCGTATGCGCTTTTATGCTGCAATACTTCAGGTGTTTTAAGCAAAAACAATGATGTTCCTCATCGTGCCTACAGGCCTTTTGATAAGGACCGTGATGGAATGGCCATTGCTGAGGGTGCCGGGGTCTTGACCCTGGAGCCGCAATCAAGGGTTGCCAAACGCGGGGCCCATGTCTATGCAAATATCATCGGCTATGGCACGACGACCGATGCTGTTAACCGCATTGAGCCAAGCCATGATGCCGTGCAATTAGGCCGGGCCATCCATATCGCCCTGGATGATGCCGGTTTAAAACCTCAAGACATTGATTATATTTGCGCCGACGGGGCAGGCACTCAAATAGGAGATGCCACTGAAACAAAGGCCATCAAGAACGTGTTTGGCGCGTATGCAAGGAAAGTCGTTATTTCCGCCCCTAAATCCATTTACGGCAATATGCTGGGAGCAAGCGGGGTCTTGGATGTGATCACCACCGTTCTGGCCATGGAACATAATATTGTGCCGCCCACCATAAATTATGAAACTCCTGATCCGGAATGCGACTTGAATTATTGCGTTAATAAGTTCCAGGAAAAGGTCATTAAGAATGCCATGATCATCAATCGCGGCCGCGGCGGGATCAATTGTGTTTTAATTTTACAGAAAGCATAAAGCCTTTTAATTAACGGAGGATATATGGACACGCAGACAGACATTGAAACAAAACTCAAGGGTATCTTTAAGAAGGTCCTTGATATCAAGGAAAGCGAGATCGTTCCGGGAGCCAAGCTGGATGAGTCTTTGGGGATAGACTCGACGGAGATGGTAGAAATTTCCGTAGTAATCAAAAAAGAACTCGGGATCGTTCTCAAAGATGGAGAACTTAAAAAAACATTTTCGTTTAATGATATCGTTGGGATCTTAAAAACAAAATGAAGATGATAGATCTATCTTTACCCATTGATGATGCCCTGGTAGAAACCCATGCCGCCACCATTGAGCGCATTACGCATAAGGCAGGTGTGGAGCATTTTAACTGGGTGGTGATGTCCAAACAGCCGGGCGGGCAGGAACGCTTTGATCGCGGTGAGCGAGTGGCGACAGCCCAGGAGATCCCTGATGGTGAGATGCTTTCTTTGGAAGTGGTCAATTCTTCCGTGCATATGGGTTCGCATGTGGATGCTCCTTTCCATTACGGATCCACGTGCGAAGGTAAGCCCTCCAAGCAAATTATGGATGTACCCCTGGAATGGTGTTATGGCCCAGGGGTGGTCCTTGATTTTACACATTTGAAATTTCCCGATACCATTGGCAAGAAAGAAGTCATCGCGGCGCTTGAGAAGATCAATTATAAATTGAAGCCCATGGACATAGTTCTTTTATATACCGGTGGCGATAAGCTATTGGGTACGGATGACTATGTGAATAAATACGTGGGCTGCACGGTAGATGCGGTAGAATATATACTGGATCAAGGCATCAAAATGATGGGGATTGATACTATTGGTCTTGACCGTCCGTGCTTCTTGATGTTTAAGGAATTCCTGACGACCAAGGACAAGACCAAGATTTGGCCGTGCCATTTCCTTGGCCGCCGTCGGGAATATTGCCATATGGAGCGTTTAGGCAATTTGGGTGCCATCACTAAACCATTTGGTTTTACAGTTTCCTGTTTGCCGGTGAAGGTTAAAAATGCGGGGGCAGGCTGGAGCAGGGTAATAGCTATTCTATAGGAATTTAGAAAAAGGGGAGATGATGAAAACTCTTACAAACGGCATGCTTCTTATCTTTTTAGCTGTTGCGTTATCAGGATGCGCATCTTCCTTGAAAAAGAGAGCGGCTTTTGATCTAAATTGTCCCCAAGACCGGTTAATGGTGACTGATATTGATTTTTACACTAAGGGCGTGTCGGGTTGCGGTCAAAGGGCGACCTATATCCACCATGGTTGGGTATGGATCGCGAATTCGCCGAATAATCAGATTTTAATGGAAAATAAATAAGGAGGGATCATGGGGCATACCGTTAATTCGATCGTTATCAACGCGCCATACGAATTGGTTTTTGACATCTCCAACAAAATCGAACGCTGGACAGAGTTATTTGGCAAGGAGTATGCTAAAGCTGATGTCCTGGAACGCAAGGGCAATGAGATAACCTTCCGCTTAACGGATGAAGATAGCAAGTCATGGGTGTCCAAGCGTTGGCTTTTTAAAGACCTGAAGCTAGCCTACGCCCAGCGCTGGGACCCGATGTTCCCGTTTAAATACATGAAGATCGTTTGGTTCTATAATGAGACACCGGAAGGGGTCCAGATGATCTGGGTCCAGGATTTCGAGATGGACCTTAAGTTCACTAAATTTACCGCCGAACAGATCGAAGGGTTCATTAACAAACATTCGCAGGATAATATGAAGATTTTCAAGAAAGTGATCGAAGCGGAATCAATGGCGACGAAATAAGAAAGGAAGTTTATGTCACACGCACAAGTGGATTTGAAAGGGAAGGTGGTCCTCATCACCGGAGCCAGCCGGGGGATCGGCAAGGCTATCGCGACGCGGATCGCTTCGCATGGGGGCAGCCTCGTTCTTGCGGCACGCAAACAATTACCGCTCGAAGAGCTCGTAGCGCATTTAAAGGATAAATACGGTATTCAGGCTATCGGCGTTTCTACGGATGTAAGCAAATTAGATGATTTGAAGAATCTGGTTGATGTGGCCAAGGCGCGTTTTAAACAGATCGACATTTTGATCAACGTTGCAGGTGTCTCCAGCCAGCATCTTTTTCATCAACAACCTATCGAAGAACTCGAAATGCTGGCCAATACCAATTATTTGGGGTATGTGCGCCTGATTCGTCTGGTCATTTCTGACATGGTCGAAAGAAAAAGCGGACATATCATCAGTGTTGTCTCAGGATCAACGTTGTGTGATCCCATTCCCCGTACCTTCCTGGCTTATAGTTCACTGAAAATGGGCCTGCGTGCTTTTCTTAAAGGCCTTTTTTGGGAAATGCGCGAGCATAATATCAAGGTAACTTCATTGCTTCCCGGAGTGGTTGCCTCCGATTTGACAGACCATCTCAAAGATGTCGCTCAAGAACAAAGAGATCGTCTGATGGATCCTAATGCTGTTGCTGATATGGTTTCTTTTGCTTTGTCTGTGCCGGCCAATGCCTGTCCTTTGGAATTGGCCGTCATTAATCAACTGACGACATGGACAAAACCAGTCATTGATTACAAACAGACACAGGCAAAATGATCGTTGGGGGGAGGTGATCAGGGTGGACCAAACAATCTTGGTGTTTCCCAAAAATAAGTTCCAGGAAGTGCGCGTAGGTATCCGGGAATTTAAGGGCAATGACCTG
>CAZFON010000089.1:0-7375 GCA_964520185.1 uncultured Planctomycetales bacterium
TCCAACAATAAATATTCCCTTTTAGGCGGCATGCGTTCCGCGGCCCAGATCATCAGTTATGAAGTGCCCCTTTTGCTGTCCGTACTTCTGGTGGTGATGCAATCCGGGACCTTGTCCATGCAGGGCATTGTTGCCGCCCAGGCCCATGGCTGGTTTATCCTCAAACCTTCTCTTGCCCTGGCATTCGTGATCTATTTTATTTCAGCCACGGCCGAGTGCAACCGTGTTCCTTTTGATATCCCTGAGGCTGAATCTGAGTTGGTTGCCGGTTATCATACGGAATATTCAGGTATGAAATTCGCCATGTTCTTTGTGGCGGAATATACCAATATGTTCATTATTTCCGCCATTGCCACGACCCTTTTTTGGGGCGGGTGGCAGGGGCCTTGGCTCCCCGGGCTGGTATGGTTTTTATTGAAGTCGTATGGTTTTATTTACATTTTAATGTGGATACGCTGGACGCTTCCGAGGGTAAGGATGGACCAGATGATGTCCTTTGCCTGGAAGGTTTTGACACCGGTCGCCTTGCTTAATTTGCTTGTCAGCGGCTGGTTTATGCTCAAATGAAAAAACTAATATTCTTCACATATCTTAAAAGTTTTATAATCAGGGTGGTCATGGGTTGCTACAGCCTTTATAAAGGCTTTAAAGTGACCTTTAAGAATACTTTCAAAAGATCAGTCACCCTGAATTATCCCATTGTCAAGAAACCCATGAGCTCCCGCTTTCGCGGAATGGTTGACCTTTACCCGGATAAATGTGTCATCTGCTATCAATGCATCAAGATCTGTCCCACCGCCGCCCTTGACCTGGAGCACAAAACTTTGGAAGACAATAAAACCAAAAACATCACCAAGTTTGCTTTTAACGCCGAACTTTGCTGCTTTTGCGGTCTTTGCGAGGAAATTTGCCCCACGGATGCCATCTACCTAAATAAAATGTACGAGGTTTCCTATTTTGACCACAATGAGGTGCGCCACATCGACCTTACGAGTAAGGAAAAATACAAAAATGTGGACGGGGGCACGACTTAATGGATAACTTCATGTTTTATGTCATCGCTTCCTGCGTTTGTGTTTCTGCTGTTTTGGCGGTCACTCAAAGGGATGTTTTTCACTGCGCCTTGTGGCTGGCCATGACCTTGTTAAGCGTTGCCGGCATTTATTTTTATTTGGATGCGTCCTTTTTGGGCGTGGTCCAGATCCTGGTCTATGTGGGCGGAATTATAACCTTGTTTGTTTTTGCCATTAAATTAACAGCTCATATCGGGGACAGGGCCATTGAGCAGATAAACAGACAATGGCCCCTTTCGGCCCTGGTGTCAATGCTGCTGTTATCCATTTGCTGGCGTATTTTTGCAACACATCCATGGGCTAACATCTGCTTAAATACCGCCTCTGTCAGCATGGCCCAGTTAGGCCGGTCGCTTATGGCTAATTATGCCGTACCTTTTGAATTTATGTCGGTCATCCTTTTGGCTGCCATGGTCGGCGCCATTGTGATAGGAAAGGACAAGCGATGATTCCCTTGGGGTATTTTACTTTTCTAAGTGCTTTTCTTTTTTGCACCGGAGTATATGGCGCCTTGACCCGGCGGAATGTCATCGGGATCCTGATATCCATTGAGCTTATTTTAAATGCCGTGAATATCAACCTGGTTGCTTTTAATAAATATCTGGGGACGCCGGACAGCCTGGGCCAGGTCTTTGCTCTTTTTGTGATCGCTATTGCTGCGGCTGCCAGTGTGGTTGGCCTGGTGTTGATCATTTCCATTTACCGTAATGCCAAGACCTTATTTACGGATGGCATTCATTTGATGAAAGAGTGACATGCATATAGCGCATTTGATCCCTTTATTCCCATTCCTGGCCTTCCTTATCAATATCTTTGCCGGCCGTCGTCTTAAAAAAGCCAGCGCCTGGGTGGCCATTGCTGCTTCGACACTTTCCTTTTTGTTTTCCCTGAAAGTTTTTCAGGATTTTAAAGCGGGGGCTGGTTCCTATGATCTGGGCACCTGGCTTGTCCTAGCAGGCAAGCCTTTGAGTTTCGGCATCATTGTCGATCCCTTGACGATCATGATGCTTTTTATCGTTTCATTTATCGGTACTTTTATCCTTATTTATTCCATGGGATACATGCATGATGATCCCAGGTTTTCCCGGTACTTTGCTTACATGTCCCTTTTTATGTCCTCCATGCTGGGATTGGTGCTTGCGGATAACTTTGTGCTTCTTCTTATCTTTTGGGAAGGGGTTGGCTTGTGCTCCTATCTTTTGATCGCTTTTTGGCATGAAAGGCCCTCAGCTCAGGCAGCTGGCCTTAAGGCTTTTGTTACGACCAGGATAGGGGACACGGGGTTTCTCATCGGCATGCTGCTTTTATTCTTTACCTGCGGTACGTTTCATTTCAGCGATCTTAGATCGCTCACCGGTCCTGAGCCGGTCCTGACGATCGCAGCTATTTTGATATTTATGGGTGCTGTCGGAAAATCCGCCCAGTTCCCCTTGCATGTATGGCTGCCCGATGCCATGGAAGGCCCCACATCGGTTTCAGCTTTGATCCATGCAGCGACCATGGTGGCGGCCGGTGTCTATTTAGTGGCCCGTTGTTTTCCGCTTTTTGTCGCTCATCCGATAGCTTTGCAGACGGTAGGTGTTATCGGAGGCATCTCAGCGCTTTTGGCAGCGAGCATGGCCGTTGTGAATAATGATATTAAACGCGTCCTTGCTTATTCAACGATCAGCCAATTAGGGTTAATGATGCTGGGTTTGGGCGTAGGAGGTTTAAGCGCCGGGACCTTTCATTTAATGACCCATGCCTTTTTTAAAGCCCTGTTGTTCCTGTGCGCCGGCAGCGTTATCCATAGCGTTGGTATTCAGGATATTCAGAAAATGGGCGGGTTATTTTCTAAAATGAAAATAACAGGCACTGCTTTTTGTATAGGTACGCTTGCTTTGGCCGGTGTTTATCCGTTTGCAGGGTTCTGGTCCAAGGACGAGATCCTGCTTGCTGCCTATAGCCAACATCATCCTTTTTTGCTGGTAGTGGCCTTTTTGACAAGTTTGTTGACTGCTTTTTATATGGGCCGGCTTATTCTTTTGGTATTGTTTGGATCCCCACGCAGCGAAATGCATGCTCATGAATCACCCTTAAGCATGACGGTACCGCTCATGGTGTTGTCTGCTTTTGCTTTTGGCGCCGGTTTTTGGGGAGCTCCGATCAAAACAGCGGCAGTTGAAGGGCAGGGGGCTCATTTGATCATGGGTATTTCCACCTTGGTCAGTCTGTCTGGTTTAGGTGCCGCTTATCTTATCTATATCCGGCGTTTGAATTTATTGCCCATTTCCGTGTTGAGTTCTTTGGAAGGGCTCAAACAGCTTTTAGTCAGGAAATATTATTTTGATGAGATCTACGATTATCTTTTTGTCCAGCCATGCCTTCGCCTGGCTCGGGCGGCGTTTGATGTTGATTTCAATATTGTTGATGGGCTGGTCAATTTCGTCGGTTTTGCAACACAATGGTGTTCAGGATTCGTCCGCCGAAGCCAGACCGGGTTTATTCAGAATTATTTATTAATTCAGGTTTTTGGTTTGGTCGTTCTAATTGTTTGGTTATTAAAAATATGATACCGATACTATCTTCCATTATATTCTTACCTATGATCGGCGTGCTCCTGGTCTTGATCGTGCCTGACCGTCTACCGAAGTGTATCAGATATACAGCGACGTTCGTGACCGGAGCGGGATTGCTTTTAAGTATTTATTTGGTCCTGCATTTTAATATTTCCGATCCTTCCATGCAATTTGTCGAACATCGGTCCTGGTTGCCGGGATGGAATATTTGGTATTTCGTCGGAGTGGACGGTCTGAGCCTGGCCTTGATATTTTTGACTTCGTTGCTGGGTTTCCTGGCCTGTCTTGCCTCCTTTGGGATACAAAAAAACATCAAAGAATATTTTGTTTTCTATCTTTTATTAATGACCGGCATGTTAGGGACTTTTCTGAGCCTGGACCTGGTTTTGTTTTATATCTTCTGGGAAGTGGTTCTTATCCCCATGTATTTCCTCATCGGCATATGGGGAGGCCCCCGCAGGGAATATGCGGCCATCAAATTCTTCTTATATACCCTGGCCGGTTCCGTGCTGATGCTGCTGGGCATCTTAACTCTTTATTTTCTATCCCAACCACACACTTTCAACATGCTGGAGCTGACATCAAAAGGTGTTGATCCCCATTGGCAGATGATTTTGTTTGCTGCGTTCTTTGTGGCTTTTGCCGTGAAAGTCCCTGTTTTTCCATTTCACACATGGCTTCCGGATGCCCATGTGGAGGCGCCTACACCGGTAAGCGTTTTGCTGGCCGGGGTCTTGCTTAAAATGGGAGGCTACGGCATATTTCGTATTTGCCTTCCTATGTTTAAGATCGCTGCGGTTAATTTGGCCCCTGCTTTGACAGTGCTGGCCGTGATCAATATCGTTTACGGCGCTTGTGTGGCCATGGCCCAAACGGATTTTAAGAAAATGATAGCTTATTCCTCGGTCAGCCACATGGGCTTTGTGCTTTTGGGTGCCGCGACCTTGAATGCGACTGGTATTAACGGTGCCATCCTGGTGATGTTCAACCATGGCATTATTACCGGTGGTCTTTTCTTGGCTGTTGGGGTTTTGTATGACCGTTTGCATACCCGTGACTTCAGCCGGTTCGGGGGATTATCCGCGGCCATGCCATTTTATGCGTTTTGCCTGACCTTTTTAAGCCTGGCATCCCTGGGTTTGCCTGGCTTAAGCGGATTTGTAGGCGAATTTATGAGCCTGGCCGGCGCTTTTATCCTGCATCCAGGATTGGTGGTTATCTCTGCCGTAGGGCTGATCATTACAGTGGGATATTTCCTGTTGATGATCCAGCGGGTATTATTAGGTATACTCAATCCGAAATGCGAGGGTGTCTCTGACATGAACAGCCTTGATATTATAACCGTGGCACCATTGATGCTTATTACCCTGGTGGTTGGCTTTTATCCGCAGGTGGTTTTACAGTATCAACAATTAGCCGTAGAAGGGATAGCCCGAATATTTTAAATTATGACAATCCAATTTTTATATCCTGAAATAATTTTATTTATTTTTGCCCTCGGAAGTTTGGTTGCAGGCGTAAGCCCGTCTTTAAAAAGATCAGCGGGCTTCATCGCCTTTGGCGCACTTTTGGCGGCCCTTGGCATCCTGCCGTGGACCTCATACAGCTCAACAAAAGTTTTTTTCGGACTTTTTGAAGCCGACGGCCTTTCTACTATTTTTAGTATCCTTCTTCTCATAGGTACGGCTTTTATTGTGCTTTTGTCCATGGCCCAGGAAGAGATCCGGGACACGGGGGAGTACTATTTTTTTATTTTGTGCCTGACTGTTTCGATGATGCTTGCTGTTTCTTCAGGTAATCTTTTAATGATCTACATTGCGCTTGAGGCTACGTCCATTATTTCCTATATACTGGTGGCATTCTTTAAAAATGATGCCTTTTCTTCAGAAGCGGGCCTTAAGTATTTCCTTTTTGGCGCTTTAGCTACGGGAATAATGCTTTACGGGGTTTCCCTGATCTATGGTTTGACAGGATCGCTGAACATTGCCGCAATAGTTCAGGCGTTGCAGGCGCCCCACGCCCCAGTGCCGGCTTTTATCCTGGCCCTGGTCTTTATGCTGGTCGGGATCAGTTTTAAATGTTCCCTGGCGCCTTTTTATATGGCAGCGCCGGATGCTTACCAGGGGGCGCCGACACCCATCAGCGCCTTTTTGTCCATAGGCCCCAAAGCCATGGGCTTTGCTTTATTAGTAAGGGTCTTCCTTAATTTTTCCACCACCATCGTCCTTCATTGGAGCATCCTGGCCCAGGTATTGGCCGTCGTTACCATGATCATGGGTAACCTGATCGCTTTAAAACAAACCAATGTTAAGCGCCTTTTAGCTTATTCTTCCATTGCTCATGCAGGATTTATGCTGATTGCCTTGACGGCAGCTAATATTATTGGTATAAAAGCTTTGATATTCTACTTGTTCATTTATATTTTTATGAATGTCGCGGCTTTTGGCGCAGTCATTTTGAGTAAAAGGGAAGAAATAAGCCAATATGCAGGTCTTTCCCGCCAGCATCCTTTGACGGCTGCCATCATGGCCATAGCGCTGTTGTCCCTGGCCGGCATTCCGCCTTTGGCAGGGTTCATGGCCAAATTCGTGGTCATTGCCGTGGCCATACAGGCAAAAATGTATGTCTTGGCCATCATTGCGGTGATCAATTCTGTCGTGGCCCTATTTTATTACTTGCGCATCATCAAGGCTATGTATCTGAGCAAAGAAAATGCCGTAGGTCCCATCAATGCTTCTTTCCTTCTTGTCTTGACCCTGCTGGTCGTGACGGCAGCCAATATTTTCTTCGGCCTGTGGCCAGCAGCCTTGTTAACCCATTTTTCAATCTAACAATATGCTTCCTTCGATCTCCAGACCCCTGCGTGTGGCCATTATCGGCGCCGGGCCTGCGGGCTTTTATACCGCCGAGGTCCTGTTCCAGTCCGGCGTAAGCCTTGAGGTGCATATGTTCGAAAAACTACCCGCGCCTTTTGGTTTGGTGCGTTACGGGGTAGCGCCTGACCATCAAAAAATAAAAAATGTCATCAAGGTCTTTGAAAAAACGGCTTCGGACAAAAGATTCTTTTATTTCGGCAATGTCACCATCGGCCGAGACCTCAGTGTTCAAGAGCTGAAAAAATTTTATGATGCCGCCATTTTTTGCTATGGGGCTGAAGCAGACCGGCAATTAGGCATTAAAGGTGAAGGTCTTAAAGGATGTTATAAGGCTTCCCAGTTCATCGGTTGGTATAATGGCCATCCGCAGTTCGCAGATGAGGAATTCGATTTTTCGCACGAGACTGCGGTAGTCATGGGGCAGGGTAACGTGGCCATTGATATTGCCCGTATTTTATGTTCCACCAAAGAAGAATTAGCCAAGACGGACATTTGCCAGCATGCTTTGGATATGTTGGCTGAAAGCAAGGTCAAGGAAGTGCACATTTATGGTCGGCGTAGTGTCGCTCATGTGGCTTTTACGCCTGTCGAGATCAGGGAAATGGGCAACTTGCAGGATTGCTGTCCGGTTGTTGACCCTGCAGATCTGGTGCTTGCCCCTGATTCGATCAAGGACTTGGAAGAACTTGCCAATGCTTTTCGTAAAAAAGACATCGAAATACTCAGGTCCTTTACTGCCATGAGCCAGGGGGGGCGTAAAAGGAAGTTCTTTTTGCATTTCAACAGATCTCCGGTTGAGATCATCGGCGTCTCCCGGGTCCAGAAGGCCAGATTTGAGATCAATGAACAAGGCAAGCCTTCCGGAAAA
>CAZFON010000090.1:0-7289 GCA_964520185.1 uncultured Planctomycetales bacterium
GTGATTTTCTTTTCTGTCAGGGCCGCCTGAAGAGAGTCCTTGACCTTCTTGGACAACTCCAGGGCCTCGTCTTTCTTGGTCTCCAGAAGGATAGCCAAAAATTGGTCTTGGGCCTGACGGCAAAGGATATCCGTCGTACGCAAATTCTCTTTTAGCAAACCCCCAACGGTCTTTAATAATTCATCGCCTTTTTGACGTCCATTTATTTGGTTGTAATCAGAAAAATTATCCAGATCGATCATCATCAGGCAGGTCGGATGGAAGAGACGTTCGACACGCCTGATCTCTGCATTCAAACAGATCATAAAATACTGATAGTTATAAAGACCAGTAAGCGGATCTTTCATCAAGCCATCGAAATTGCCTTCCACATTCTCAGGGATGGGGACCAGATCCGGGACCGGCCGCTCTTTGGATCTCGTTGCCGGCTTCTCTTGGGCAAGCACTTCGAGGATCCCTTCTACGCCGATCGGTTCGCCCTTCTCATCACACAACAGCGTACTGTGGGCGGAGAGGACCACCCGCGTACCGTCCTTGCAAACCATGTTGACGGGATAACCCTCCACACGGCCTTCTTTCACCAGTTTCTTTAAAAACTCACCACGGTCCGATTTTTTTTCATATAACTTCTCCGCCATATTGAGTCCCAGGACCTCATCCCTGCTGGAATAACGTAGAAGCGAGGCCAAAGAGTTGCTGGCAACAGAAATATTGCCGTTCCTGTCCGCCACATAAAACCCCGCGTTACGATTATCCAACCCCCTGCTTTTTAACTTGGTACTTCTTGCCTGTTTCATAACTCGCTCCTTTTGTTGAGAGCTCGATGCCGGGGCCCGAGCATGCTTATTATAAATATTAAGTAGTAGTTAACTAAATTAAGTATATGTTAACAACCAGATCAAAAAAATTTTAAAAACTTGGCGGCGTTACAACCCACAGCGCTTCCGTCTCTCCTTTAAACAAATTCTTAAAAGAATGCGGCGTGCTGGAATTAAAATAGATCGTCTCTCCTTTCTTGATTTTATAACTTTTATCTCCTAGGGTGATCTCCAACGAACCCTTCAAAACCAGAACAAACTCCTGACCATAATGGGAATACGTCGATTCCCCTGAAGCCGCGCTCTGCCCCAGCTTAAAAAGTAAAGGCTGCATCTGTTTATGCGGGCTTATTTCTGACAACAAGTACATCTGAATGCCGTTGCCTGACTGTTTAAATGCCTTTCGCTGCCTTTCCGTGGTAACCAACCGGTCCCCGGGCTGCGTCCCATCGTCATCGATCAGACGGCCAACGGTCGTCTGCAATTGGTCCGCAATAGATTTGAGGGTGGCCAAAGATGGAGAAGCCTTGCCCTGTTCCACCTGGGACAAAAAACTGGGACTGACCCCCACATCCTTGGCAAGTTCCCGAAGGGTCATGTCCTGCTCTTCTCTTAAACGTTTGATGCTGACACCGATTAGTTTCATAATTCCCCTCTGTTTGATTCAAATATACACTCGGTTCCGGACTTTGTCAAGTATAAGTTAACATAACAATCATTTGTTAACTAATAGTTAACAAAATTCAAGGGCCTTTTCAGTCTTTTGGGTTTCATCTTGTAAAAAGGACTGGCGTCGCTGGCGGGATCAGCTTGGAACTTGTTTGAGGGCTTGGATCAATGCTTCTTCAAATAATTCCATAGATAGATCTATTTCTTCTTTAGTGATGTAAAACGAGGGAGCCAACGTGAATACATTCTTATAATATCCGCCGATGTCCAGCACCAATCCCATCTTGTCACCGCGGGCATTGAGCTTGCCCTGTAACCCGATGTTCGCCGTCGCTTGGGCCAATTCGCTGTTAGGCGTGATCCCGTCTTTTTTACACATTTCAATGCGCAGCGCCAGGCCTAAGGCATTAACATCGCCGATAACCGGATACTTGGCTTTTAATCTTTGCATGTGCTTGAGAAAATGGGCCCCTTTTTGAGGTACGGTCACATCGAAATCAGACTCTTCGATCAATTCCATCACCGCGAGACCAAGGGCCGTACCTAATGGATTGGATGAGAAGGTGCTATGCGTTGATCCAGGAGGAAAAACTTCGGGTGAAATCAGGTCTTCACGGGCCCAAATGCCGGAAAGAGGATTGAGCCCATTGGTCATGGACTTACCGAAGGTGATCACATCCGGCGTGACGCCGAAATGCTCGATGGCCCACATTTTGCCGGTGCGGTAAAATCCCATTTTGACTTCGTCATCAACAAACAAAATTTTGTGCTTATCCAATGTCTTTTTTAAGCCTTTAAAATAATCTTTTGGAGGAATGATGGTGCCGCCTGTGCCCTGCACCGGTTCCACAAAAAATGCCCCATATTCACTATTATTGGTCTTCGGATTGATCACTGAATAGTATTCCGAATCAAACATCTTATTAAAACGGTTTAAACAGGACAGATCGCAACAGGTATGTTTATCTTTACCTTCCGGACAACGGAATTGATATGGATAAGGGATAAAATTGGCCCTGTCGCCAAAATGGCCATAGCGCTCGCGGTAACGGAAACTCGATGTTATTGAGGTGGCTCCAATGGTGCGGCCATGGTAGCTGCCCATGAACGCAAAGACCAAATTCTTCCCCGTATGATTGCGTACGATCTTCATGGCATCTTCATTAGCACAGGCACCACCAACGTTAAAATGCACACGGCCCTTGACCCCAAAGGTTTTTTCAATATTTTGGGCGATTTTAGCGGCCAACTGGATTTTTTCCTCATGCAAATACTGGCAGGCCAGCTGCGGCAGGGTGTCGATCTGTTTTTTAAACGCCTCGATCAACCGGGGGTTTTTATAACCGAAATTGGCGGTCGAATACCACATCTGCAAATCCAAATACGGTACGCCATCCATGTCGTAAAGATAGCAGCCTTCGGCCCGTTTAAAAATATTCGGTTTTTGCGAATAGTGAACGGTATCGCCCCAGGAGCAGTAGCGCGCTTCAAGATCCAGTAATTCGAGTCTCTTTGATATGGTCACAAATTCTCACAGATTGAATTTTTGTAAATTAAGTAAAATTCGAGTATACCATTTAAATAAACAAAAATCTTCAAATTATTTTTACCTTATTGATTTTGGCCCTTGTGACAGAATCCGTAATTTCAGAATATTATTGAAACATCGTTCGCCCAAAGGTAATGTACTGATAATGAATTTCTCCAAAGCTATTTTCGTCTGCGTAGCATGGGTCCTCTCGGCATTATTATTTAATGTCGGGATCTATATGGTCCAGGGCCAGCAGAAGGCACTGGAATTCCTGACCGGTTATATCATTGAGTTATCGCTAAGCGTCGATAATCTTTTGGTATTCTACCTGATCTTTTCCCAATTTAAGGTCCCCTTGGGCCAACAGAGAAAAATTCTAACCTGGGGCATCCTGGGCGCCCAGCTGATGCGTGCTGTTTTAATATTGGCCGGCATAGCCCTATTGCGGCATTTAAGTTGGATGATCTATGCCTTCGGCATTCTGCTGGTTTTTTCAGGATTTAACATTTTCGTTAAAACGGATAGATCTGGGGTCCCTGCTCAAAATCCAGCCTTACGGTTCTTGGATCGCCTTATCCCTCAAAATTTACCGCCCTTCTTGATCGTTTTAATTTTAGTTGAGATGGCAGATCTGGTATTTGCGGTGGATTCTATCCCGGCAGTTTTGGCTGTTACTAAGGACCCATTTATTGTTTATACTTCAAATATTTTCGCGATCCTGGGATTACGGTCCATGTATTTTGTTCTAGTTCCGGTTATCGGCCTGTTCCATCATTTACATTACGGGCTTGGCATCATTTTGATCCTTGTCGGCATCAAAATGATTACCGAAAACATTTGGCATATACCTGTTTATTACGCGTTAGGGGCCATTGCTCTGATACTGATCGTTTCAGTGCTTGCTTCGCTGTTTTTAAAGAAGAAACCCGACGCTCATTAGGCTTTTCCAACCCGGAACTTTTTACCCTTGATCTTCCCTGCATTCAAGCGCTCAATGGCCTGTTCTATTTTGCCATGTACAATGGCCGCGTAACTATTGACCTCTAAAATATGGATTTTACCGACCTCTTCAGCTTTAAGGCCCGCATCTTGGGTCAAGGCCCCCAAGATGTCGCCAGGGCGTATATTGTCTTTCCTTCCGCCGCTGATATAAATAGTCGACATGGGTGCGCGCAAAGCTACAGGTTTGAATGTTTTTAATTCGTTTAATTCCATTGTCCGGCAGTCTGTTTTTAAATATGTCCCGATGGCCCTGAGAATGCCCTGCTCTTTTTGGGTGAATAAACTAATCGCCAGGCCTTCCTGGCCGGCCCGTCCGGTGCGCCCGATACGGTGAATATACAGCTCGTGGTCAGAGGGCAGGTCGTAATTGATTACCGCGCCCACATTTTTCACATCAAGCCCGCGGGAAGCCAGGTCAGTGGCCACCAACATACGGCAGGTCTTATTATCAAATTTGATAAGGATCAATGTCCTGTCGTACTGTTCCAGGTCCGAATGGATCTGCAGGGAATCCATCTTCTTTGTGCGCAAAAAACCCGCCACTTTATTGCACGTTTCCCGGCTATTACAAAAAATGATACAGGAATCTGGTTGGTAATGCCCCAGGACACGTAACAGTGCATCGTCTTTCTGGTCCTCTACTTTAAAAAATAACTGGGCAATGGTGCCGGTCTGGTGTTGTGAATCAATGGTCACCTGGGCCGCATCATGCTGCAAACTTGCACTTAGGGCCTTGATCCCATGCGGGAACGTCGCCGAAAACAGCATGGTTTGGCGGCCCACAGGTATAAATAAAGCGATATGTTTTATTTCTTCAATGGTACCCATTTCAAGCAAACGATCTGCCTCATCCAGCACCAAGACCTTAAGATCAGCGGCAATGAATATCCCTGTCTCCAATAATTTGGTGATACGCCCCGGTGTACCTACAATGATGTGGGCACCTTGTTTGAGGGATTTGACCTTGTGGCGTTCTTCTGATCCGCCGGAAAGGGTAAGCACCTTGATATTGCTGGTAAATCGGGCCAAACGGCGGATCTCATTAGCTACCTGCTCAGCCAATTCACGGGTAGGAACAAGCACCAGGGCCTGGGGCATGTGGTTCGTCAGGTCCAGCTTGGTCAATATGCCCAGCGCAAAGGCAGCGGTTTTACCGCTGCCGGTATTGGCTTGTCCGATAAAATCCCGGTCGCTTAGGATGAAGGGTAAGCCTTTTTCCTGGATGGGCGTCATGGCCAAATAGCCCAATGACTTTAAATTATCAAGCATGGCCTTACTTAAACCCAGGCTTTTAAAACTCTTTGATGTGTCTATCACGCCGCCCCTCTTTCTTCATAAAAAAGCCCGCCAGCGATCAACTGACGGGCCGGTAAATGTACTGGACTTAATGTGCAAAGCTTGTTTTTTTAAAAAAAGGCTTCTTATGGGGATTAAACCCGTGGGCTTTTCCACCGGAACGTTTTTCAAAAGAGTGTTCCTGGCTAAATTCATTTTTGTGACCGTATTCTTTTTTGGGACCACCGTATTCTTTTCGGGGGCCATGGTCATGGGGGCCTTTGAAATGACGTGGAGGCCCGCCATAAGATTTAAAAGGTTTTGAGAAGTTCCTGTCCTGATTGATAGGTCTTTCCGGGGACCTTTTGACCAAAATATCAATCTTTCTCTCTATTAAATCCATCTGCTCTTGCAGCTTTTTGATCAAAGCCATCATTTCCAATTCGCTCATAATGTCCTCTTTTGTTGTCCTATTGTTCCGTCAATCATTTTAATTCGGTTTGTAGTAAACGGGTTTTTAGAAGGATCACAGATAAAAAACTTTCCTTCATCAACCCGACCCCGCGGAATTCGATATCCTGACCTAAATGGTCCGCCTCAATGATCTTACGCCCGGCTTTCAGGGCCGCTTGATACGCCCATTCTTCCAGCTGAGTTCGGGAGATCGAACTTAAATTTGTCGAAACGAAAAGCACCCCCTCAGGCGTCAGGGCCCGGAATGCCTTTTCAATTAACTGGGGCATATCTTTCTTGACGCTAAAAACTGTACCCTTAAATCTTGAGAATGAAGGCGGATCGAGAATGATGACATCAAAAAGGTTATTACGCTTCGCGGCCCGCTCCAGATAATGCGAAGCATGATCTTGGACAAATTCGCTACGGCCTTGATGAAGATGGTTAAGACGGTAATTCTCCCTGCCCTTATTCAGGAATTTTGCGCTGATATCTACATTGGTCAAGCGAGAAACTCCGGATTTACGGCAATATACACCAAAAGAACATGTGTAAGCGAAACAGTTTAATACTGAACGGCCGGAAGCATAACTGGCCAGTAGTTTGCGGTTCTTACGCATATCCAAAAACAATCCCTGGTTAAGATGGTCATTTAGGTCCACATGAAAACGTAAACCGTTTTCTTCAATGATCGTCCTGGAATTTCCTTGACCAATAAACTCGTTAACCGCGATATGAGACGCGCTGCGGGTATTGGATACGGTACGGTCCTTGAATACTAGATAGGCAACCTCAAACTTTTCGACCAACGTCTCGCTGATAATTTTCTGATGCGGATGCCAGGCAGTATCTAGAACATAAACCACAAAATGCTTGTTGAAACGATCGATGATCAACCCTTCAAGTCCATCGCGACGACCGTTGACCAAGCGCATGGCATTGGTATCCAGTTTCAACGATTCACGATAATCAAATGCACGCTTCAACAGAAGAGCAAGATCGACAGTGGCTCCTTCTTTCGGCATGAATTCCCTCTCTTAAAGGCCGTCAACCTTTAAGCTTTTTTACATAAGAAATTTTACCTTGGTAGATCTCTTCTAACGCAATGATCGTTGGTTTATCTGAAGAAAGGCGCCCTTTGATCAAGGCAGGGCTGCCGCCATTGATTTCACGGGCACGGATCATCGCGATACGTACCAAACGAAAAACACTACCCCCCGCTTGAGGAAGCAACTCATCTAAAGATACTAACATTGTATTTTCCCTCCTAAATTTATACTTTTGGATAAAAGGTGAAATACTAAGGCTATATATAAATAGAAGGTGTTAGGCAGACTTCAGAAAAAACGTCGAGAGATCTGTTGGTGGGGATTATCTATTTAATTAGTCTTTACTATACACTTATTCTAGAAAAGACACAATGATTCTTATTAAAACAGGGCTTTTAAGCATACCTGTTCTGGTCCTCAACCACCTGGATGAACATCCTAAAATTATTTGCTTATTTGACATTCCGGATCTTTGGGTTATGTTCGGAATGT
>CAZFON010000091.1:0-7191 GCA_964520185.1 uncultured Planctomycetales bacterium
AACCCAGTCAAAGCCAAAAATAGGCATGCATTTTTCATCAGAGGTAAAATAAAATGCTGGCTGATCCATTGATCGGCACGGCCTAAGCAAACCCAATCAATTTTATTGCCGCGCTTGATCTTCTCTTCACAGAACTCGATCATAGCCGCAGTGTCTGTGTTAAAAGCATCATCCTGAAAAACGATCGTGTTGATCCCATATTGTTTTTCCAAAAGATCAAGCTCATCACAAATGCGTTTTC
Source organism: uncultured Planctomycetales bacterium (assembly GCA_964520185.1). Classification (GTDB taxonomy): domain Bacteria; phylum Omnitrophota; class Gorgyraeia; order Zapsychrales; family Fredricksoniimonadaceae; genus JABDGZ01. The sequence goes on from CAZFON010000091.1 coordinate 242, forward strand.
CTGAAAGCCCGCGCCAGGATGTAAAATCCTTGGTAGCGGTGCGGCTGTCGTACAATGCCCATTCATAACAAAAATGGCATTTGCCGGGGCAACCGCGTGAAGTCATCAACTCAGCGAAGGGCTTCCAATACGTATGCCCGATATAGGTGGTCATAGGGAACAGATCATAGGCAGGCATTGGAAGAACGTTCAAATCAGGGATCAGCTCACGATGAGGTCCCAAGACAATGGTCCCATCTTTCTGGCGAGATACAAGACCAGGGATATCCCTCTCTTTAAGTTGATTTTTACCGTTGATACTATTGATCAGGTCCTCCATCGTCAATTCAGCTTCACCGATCATCACATAATCTATGGTGGGGTTAAGACGCATTTGACGTTCATAATCCCCCGAATACCACAATCCGCCGGCAACGGTCTTTACATGAGGCATGGCTTCCTTGATGAGCCGAAGGCCTTCATTGAAATACCAAATGACCGCAGCGCCGCAGGTTGAATGCAAAAGCTCCCCGACAAAAACCATATCAGGATTGCTTTTTTTAACATAATCAAGCATGCCGTCCCAGTCCAATTCCAGCGCGCGTGAGTCCAGGGCATCCACCTCAGCTAATTTTTTCTCGCGCAGATATGCCGCCAATTGCGCATGCATTTGATTGCAGGCTTTATGGTTGCCGTGTGAGTCCCAAGCCTTGAGCGGTGGGGTTAAAAATAAAACTTTCATGGATTTGTCTCCTGTTTAGTTGATTAATCTCAAGTTCATCGGATACCGGTACTCCAAGCCTTTCGAGGTCCGGATCGCCCCTCTAAAACTGCAAAAGATATTCAAGATCCAAAATATGATAAATGCGATAACGGTGATCGGGATACCTACAATGGTAAACACCAATAAAAAAGCAAAGGTTTCAAAGATCAATAGAGATATCTGAAAATTTAAAGCTTCCCTTGATTGTTTATAAACAAAATCCGATACATCGCCCTTAATGAGCCAGACCAATAAGGGAATAAGCAAACATAACAAGTACCCCGGGATCAGGCCGCCAAAATGGCCGATCATGGCCCAATTGCGTTCCTTGGCACTTATCTCATTTTGATCTTTAATTTCTTCCATATGCGATCGTCAAAACCAGGACGTAACCAATGATTTTCCGCCGGGCGTCTGGTCTGTTGCGATGTGCTTAGGCTGCGTGTATTCAAACAAGCCATCCTTACCCAATTCCCGGCCGAATCCGCTTTTTTTGACCCCCCCATAGGGTGTTTCATTTAAAAATAACCCGTAGGTATTGATCCACACTGTCCCGCAACGCAGGCGCTCTGCCACCTTATTGGCCTTTTCCAGATCCTTGGTCCATACCATGGCAGCCAGCCCATATTTCGAGTCATTGGCCAGATGTATCGCTTCTTCCGTTGAGGTAAACGGGATCACGCATAAAACCGGCCCAAAGATCTCTTCCTGGGCAATGGTCATGTTATTTCGCACATTGACAAAAATAGTAGGCTCTAAGTAGGCACCCTTAGGATTAATATCCGGAACTTTCCCGCCGCAGGCAATTTTGGCGCCTTCATTTATCCCTTTTTCAATAAATCTAAGTACGGAATCCCGATGCTCAATATTAACAAGAGGACCGAATTCCGTTACAAAATCATCAGCAGGACCGATCTTTAAATTTTTAGCACGGCTGACCAATTTTTCAGTAAATTCTTTGTATATTTTATCCTCTACTAATAACCTGGAACCTGCGGTGCACATCTGCCCCTGATTCATAAAAATGGCAGATAAAGATCCGCCCAATGCTGCTTCCATATCACAGTCGGAAAAAACAATATTGGGTGATTTACCGCCCAACTCCAGGGTCAATTTCTTGACCCCCTTGGATGCTTGTGACATGACCTCTTCGCCTGATTTAGTGCCTCCGGTAAAAGACACCATGTCCACTTCAGGATTACCAACCAACTCCTGCCCCACTTGGGTTTGAGAAGAGGAAATAATATTTAAAACACCCTTGGGCAAGCCTGTTTGAGATGCAAGTCTTGCCAAGCACATCACGGAAGCACAGGCTGCTTTTGAAGGCTTGAGCACCACGGTATTACCCGCCAATAGAGCAGGTGCTAATTTCCAAGCCGTCATGATCAAAGGATAATTCCAGGGAATGATCGCAGCAACCACCCCCACCGGCTCGCGCCGGATAACGGTAGACGCCGGCGAGGAACTCTTCACTGTTTCCGTAAATAATTCTCCTGATAAATTCCCAAAATATTCAAAGCAATCCGCAGCTGTCGGTACATCAATAAAGGTCGCATGCTTGATGGTCTTGCCTGTTGAAGCGCATTCCCAATCCGCCAGCTCCTTGGCATTTTCCCTGATAAGTGATGCTATTTTAACCAAAAATTTACCCCGTTCAGTGATGCTCATCTGCGGCCAGCGGCCATGATCAAAAGCCAGACGCGCAGCGCTCACAGCCACCTGCATGTCAATGACATCCGCATCAGCGATTTGCGCAAAGACCTCTCCATGAGAAGGGTTGACGGCATTAAAATATTTGCCGCTCAGCGCAGGGCTCAACTTGCCTTCCATCAGTAAATTAAATTGTTGAATAGTTGCGGTAGTCATGTTATTCCACCGGCACCTGTGTCCATAATTGGAAAATCCGGCTGCATGGCGCATACCATTTGGATATGCGCGCAAAATCACCGCGCAGATTCATTTTCTTTTGAGTGGTGGCCACAAAGGGATCTATCTCGCGGTTAAAAACCGCGCGCCAAATGGCTTCATTGGCCGTGATCAAAAATTCCGCTTGAGCATCCCTGCCTGTCTTAGTGATCTTGCCGTTCTCAAATTTAAAACTATGGATATCCCCTGTTTCCTGCAAACAAACCGCTAAATCCATATTCATAGCTGTTTTACTGCCTAGTTCCTGCATTTGCGCGTCGCTATTTACCAATCGTACAATTTCTTCGATCTGTTCTTTGGAAAAAAGTTTATATTTTTTTATTGTTCCGTCATTGTGAGGCCCGCAGGCCGAAGAATCTCTTATAGAATTGATTTTATTAAGATCCTTCGCTTCGCTCAGGACGACGTTACCTTTAGAATAATGAACAGCAACCAAATCCATTTTGACCTGTTCTTCCAACTCCTGAATAAGCACAAACGCACGAAAAAGATCAGGCCCCATGGCCACAACGCCATGATTGCGTAATACCACAACATTATTGGCTTTCAATTCCTTAATAAGTGGCGCAATATCAGTAACCGTCGGTGTGGTCTGGGCAATGGATCTGACCTCTCCCAAATAGAACTTCGCTTCAAAAGTTTTAGGCGTAAACGATTCATTGGCCAAAAAGAACCCGTTCGTGTACGTCGGATGAGTATGCACCACCGCCTTCACTTCAGGAAAATTCTTGTAAATTTCCGTATGCATCAACTTCTCGCTGGAGGCCTTTCCTTTTCCAACAGCCTCACCTGAAATATTGATCAAAATGATGTCCTCTTCTTTCAAAAATCCAAGCGAAGTGCCGGTGGCCGTAATGAGCAAAGTATTGGCATCAACACGGACGCTGATATTCCCGTTAAAGCCCGTGGCCAGGTTCTTGTCCCAAAGCAGCCTGCCGATCCTGATGATCTCTTCTTTTAATGTCTTTTCCATGGTCATTTCCTTAAATATTTAGCCGGCACCCACTCAACTAAAGGCACGTATCCGCGTGTCCCTTTAGGGGCGATTTGCTGTCCTTCAAAACTTAAAATAGATTTGGGGTCCCCTATAAATCTGGTCCTATGATCAGCAATAAATAATTTAACAGGGATTTGATGTTTCTTGGCCAATACCGCCAGTATCAAGGCCCCTGTATCGCATAAAGCCCCTTTAGGGTCCGCATATTGGCAGGCAAGGACCACTTGCTTAACCAATCCTTTGAAGAATAAAAATCCTGCCATATTATCACTGATGACCGTGGGCGTTATTCCTTTCTTCAAGAGACTGCCTGTTGTTTTACGCCCAGCCTCCAGGCTCGGCCGGCCTTCACAAACAAAAGCATGTTCGCTTTTTGCCAGTTTGAGATTCTTCAAAGAACCTGGGCTTAAAATACCGTGAAACAGACAAATAGATTTTGCTTTATAATCCTGCATGGATCGCTATCGCTTTCGTAATCAATTGATGAGGTACGACATCAAAGCCCGGATAAAAACCTTTGACCTTAGGGCCAAAAATGTTCCTTCCCTTGAAGGACAATATCTCGTGAGGGTCCCGTATTTCAATGGGCATATCCTGTCCCCTTGCCACCCCGCGGGAAGGCTGGGTCAGGGCGATCACCGGGATACTGAATTCCCTGGCCAACACAGCAATTTGATAAGAACCGATCTTGTTTGCGATATCTCCATTAGCTGCCGAGCGGTCAGAACCTATAATTACCTTGTCAATTTGCCCTTCGACCATCAGGGAAGCGACGGTATTATCCGCTATGAGCGTGACCGGCGCTTTTGCTTTTTGCAGCTCCCAAACCGTCAGCTTGGCGCCCTGCATATACGGCCTGGTTTCCGTAGCAAAGAACTTGATGCGCTTACCCTGGGCCATAGCAAGGCTTGCTGCCATGGCCAGCTCGCCGCTGACATTGCAATGCGTTAAAATACAATCTCCATCCTTGATGGTGTCAGCTATTTCATGAACCCTCTGCAGGCGCCTGGCCCTGATGCCTCCCAAGAATCCCTGTACGGTCTTTGTGACAGCCACGCGCACATCCCCGCCGTTGGCAAAAGCTTTTTGGGCGACCCCCACCATGATCCCAGTCACCTCGGAAAAAGGAAAGGTGGGACGGGAATTATTTAATTGCTGGGCCACGCTCTTGATATGTGCCAGTAGATCACCTTTATGATCTAATTCCAATAAGAAAGTATTGAGGACGACAAGAAATTGACCAAAAGCGCGTGTCTTCATCTGGCGAATGACAGCCACCGCCTGCTTGACATTCTTAACAGGAATATATTTTAATTTCTCCGGCACCAGGGTCTCATCAAGAACATACAAAACATTCTTCTTGGTATGGGCCGGCCAGAATAAAGGTGATTCAAACGCCATCTTACTTTCCTTCTAACTGTTTAACCAATTCCAAAAGGCTTCAGCAGTACTTGCTTCGACGTCGTTAGGTTTATTTTCCAGCATCTAGTTGTTTTACTAACTCCATAGCCATTTGAATTAACATGCCTTCAGCCATGTAATAATCAGGATTGATGAATCCCATCTGCCCGCTGATCAAATTATCCGAAACCGCCAAAATGGACACCGCCGGTATTTTATAGACCTGGGCAATGGTCAAAAACGGAGCACTGACCATATCAACGGCAATGGCTCCACGATCGATCACTCCATTGACCACTTCTTTGGTTTCTCTTAAGATGGCATCCGTTGACCATACCTTACCTTCATGTACGTTCAATCCTGCAGTTGACGCCAGATCTTTAGCGATCGCGCCTAATTTTTGAGTCATGGCCGCATCCGGTAAAGTAACAAATTTATCGTCCACATAATAAGGAGAAACACCGTCTCCGCGCACACAACCGGTGGTCAGGATAAAATCGCCGATCTTGATATCTTTCCGCATGGCCCCGCAGCTGCCGATACGGATAAGAACCTTGGCCTCGGCACAACATAGGATCTCCGTGGTAATGGCGGTATCTGCTCCGAAACGCCCGCCGTTGATGGCTGTCACGCGAATGCCATTGATATTTCCGGTGAACATGTTGTATTCCATAAAGGTGAAATTCTTAACTGGATTCTCCATCTTCTTGACGAGGCTGTCCAAACGTTCTTTGGGGCCTGGCACGATGGCATAGGAACCAATGTCCTTAGGTCTTAATTGCACCATGGCCATCAGATCTTTACCGCTTAAATGCACATCACGGGTCATCTTGTCGACAGTAGCAGTGCTCATACGTTTAGCCCTTTCTTAAGCTTAAGACTCCATGTTTTAATGATTCTTTATCGATCTTTCCCGTCCTATTTTTGGGCAACTCTGAACGGATCTCTATGATATGCGGCACTTTAAAATTCGCCAGATGCTCCTTGGCAAAATATTTAATTTCCAAATGATCAATGTTCATCCCGTCTTTTAAAACCACAAACGCTTTAAGGGCCTCACCCCGCATATCATCGGCAACACCAATGACCGCAGCTTCCAACACGGCCTCATGCTTGCACAAGACCGCCTCAACCTCCGGTGCATAAACGATCTGTCCTGCAACCTTGATCATTTCCTTCTTTCGCCCGACGATATATAAGAACCCTTCGTTGTCGAAGCGGCCCAGATCACCTGTATGAAACCAGCCTCCCCTTTTGGCTGACAGTGTCGATTGAGGATCTTTATAATAGCCCTCCATCACCACCCAGCCGCGGATAACGATCTCACCGATCTCTCCAATGGGTAACGCTTTCTCATTCTCATCAAAAATTTTGATTTCACAGTTGGGGGCGACCCTTCCTACGCTTTCAATCATGGGATTGTCCAACGGGGTCACGGTATTAGGCGGACAGGTTTCAGTCATGCCCCAACCATTGAGTAATTTGGCATTGGGACAATATTTATGGAAGCGTTCCAAAATATCCGGTGAGTTAGGAGCGCCGAAAACAACCACCCAGCGCAGGCTGGATAAGTCGAATTGCTCGATGTTCTTGACCGTTAACATGGCCGTGTACATCGGTGGGACAATATGAAAACAAGTGACCTTATGCTGCACGATATTCTTCAAAAATTCCATCGGATGGAAACGGTCCATCAGGACCAGGCTGATGCCGAAAATGATGCAATTTTGGATATAGATAAAGCCGCCGATGTGGCTTAACGGGATGGCACATAATTTGACATCCCTCTCGCTTAAATCCACAAAATATTTCATGGCCTGTGGAGAGCCCTGCAAATGCTTATAATTGAGCAATATGCCTTTCGGGTTTCCGGTTGTCCCGGAT
>CAZFON010000092.1:0-7142 GCA_964520185.1 uncultured Planctomycetales bacterium
TACCCGGAAAGGCTGATATAACGGCGCACGAAGGTGTTTCAGATATATTTTTGCAACTAATGGCCTATTCAATGGATACGATCCTTGTCACGCGTTTTAATAAAGACCCCTTTTTCGATACTTGCCCCAAAGACAAGTCGGAAATAATCACCCGGTTAAAGTCATAGCTGACTTCTTTTTTCGCTATTTTTTGTTTATAGCTGGTGGTCTCATGGATCACATAGGGCTGTCCGTCAACGGTGCCTAAATAAAGCATGATATGGCCTTTCAAAACCAAAAAAGTGTAGGCGGCAGGGGCCTTGATCATGGCCGCTATTTTGGAGGCATCATCGCTGTTTTCATCAAAATCAACAGCACTGTTACTGACTTGGGCCTGGTCCTTGGAATCGCGCGGCAGAACGATACCAACCGTCGCAAAGACCATCTGCAAAAACCTTGAACAATCCTGTTCTCCGTGCATATCCCCCCAGCCATAAGGTTGATTAAGCATGGCCAGGGCTTGCTGGTAAATATGCCGCGGCGTAAACTCAAGAAAACCGGTATGCACATCCCCGGTATCCATGAATGCCTGCCTTAGGCCCAGGCTGCCGTCAGGCCCCATCACCGGCACCTTGACGGTCGCATGACCGGCATCGACGCTGACTAAAGGCAAACGCACGCCCATGCGGACAATATCATCGTCATTCGTCATTGGTCCGTTCAAAAAAATATCCGCCTTAGGCCTGATGACCACTACAAAATCTTTGTCTTGCGCAAATTCCTTGACCTGGTTGAAGTCTCCTAACGCGATATTCTTGGCCTCAACCCACCCATCGCTGATATCGGTCATCACATAATACCAAAGCCCATCGGCTGAGGTGTGGACAACCGCCACCGGTGTCCCCACATCAAGCGCGCTATTTTGCAATTGGTCAAAAGCAAAATCACCTATTTGTGCATACAGACCTTCCGTGACCGGCAGAAAGCGTTGCGGAGCGAAATGAGTCACCAGCCCATAGCGCGGGGCCATGCCTGTTATCACCCCTCCTAAATCCATGTTGTTCCTGATCTCATCCATATAGTCTTCATCAGTCTTGATGCCTTTGGCCGTGTAGTAACCTTTTGAGGCGATATCCGACACCGTTCTTTCAAGATCTTCCAACAAATTTTCCGTCTTTAAATCCTGAATGAGAGTAAAAATATCCTTGGTCAATTTCTTATCACGGCGCAAGCCGGCATTGAATTGGTCAATGGCCTGCGGGGTCATGATCACGGCATCAGCAGACGGGTGACGGCCGATCCAGAAGCCGGCGGTTTTCATCGAGCGAGGGAGCTCTTGGGCTAAAACACAAGATGATAAAAGTAAAGAAAAAATAAGGACAAGGTTGAACGTCATGAAGACCATCTTAGCAAGAAAAGGGGGAAAGAAAAAGGTGACAGGTACATTTTTGTTTAAGGACCTTTGGCCAAAAAATGTACCTGTCACCTTTTTTTATTTATGCGTAAATGAATTGTATCGGTGTCTGGATATCCGGATGCAGGCTTTTATGCACGGGGCAGCTGTGGGCCGCAGCCTCGAGCATCGAACGCTTATCTTGAGGAATGCCCGGGGCCATGCGTATGGTCACACTGATGACACCGATCCGCCGCACAGGAGCAGTCACCATCTCCTTACTTACCTCGGCCGTGGTGCCTTTAAGATCGATCTGATGACGGGCGGCAGCAATGCCCATGACCGTAAGCATACAGGAGCCCATCGCCGCCGCCACCAGGTCAGTCGGTGAAAAAAGCTCACCTTTACCCATATTGTCCTTAGGCGCATCCGTACGGATAACACTTCCTGATTGCTCGTGAGTAAGTGCACAACGCAACTGGCCTTCATAAACCATACTTATTTTAACCATAAGTCACCCCCACTTATTGAACCGTTTCCACAATAATCCCTTTTTTAACATATATCTGTCTGACAAACTTTCTTAAATCTTTTAATTTGGAAGCATATACGATGGCCGCTACGATGCAAATCCCTCCGCCCCACAGGATGGTGTCATCAGCGCCGATCCTGGTCGCCAACACCCCGGAAAATAAACTGCCGAAAGGCGAGAGGCCCATAAAGGCCATGGTATAAAAACTCATGATCCTGCCCCGTTTATCCTCCTCGACCATGGTCTGCAGCATGATATTGCTGGAAGCCATTTGCACCATCATTCCAAAACCTGAAACCAGAAGGATGGGCAAGCCGATGACCAGATAAGGTGTGCTGGAAAAAATGACCACTCCTGTCCCAAACATCATCGCAGCTATGGCGATCACACGGCTTAGTCCCAACACGCTTTTACGGCTGGCTAGAAAAATGGCACCTATCAACGCCCCCAGTCCTGATGCTGCCATTAATAATCCCAGGGTCTTAGAACCTCCGTGAAAAATGTCCCTGGCAAAAACCGGCATCAAAGCCTGGACACCTCCCGAGACCAAGCTGATCACCGCCAGAAGGATGAGGATGGTACGGATGGGCATAAAATTAAATGCATAGGAAAATCCCTCCTGAAACTGCTGCATGACCGATCCCGTGCGGTTTACCGGCCTCTCCCACGGTGGCAATCTCATCATCACCAAAGAAGACAGCACCGCTATATAACTCAGGGCATTGATCAAAAAACAGGTGCCCTCGCCGAATAAGGCGATCAAAATGCCTCCGATCGAAGGCCCTACGAGCCTGGCCACATTGACCATGGATGAGTTTAGGGCAATGGCATTGCTTAGATCTTCCCTGTCATTAAGCATGTCCACGGTAAAGGACTGACGCACCGGGATATCAAAAGCATTGATGGCCCCTAAAAATAAACTTAAAACGATGATATGCCAGACGGCAATGGTATGCGTCGCAAAAAGCACATAAAGGATAATGGCCTGCAACATGGCCAGGGACTGCGTGATCAACAAAAGGCGATGGCGGTGATGGCGGTCAGCTATAACACCCGCCACCGGCGCCAGCAAAAAAGTGGAGATCTGGCTGGAGAAGCCGACCATCCCCAACAAAAAAGCGGAATTCGTCATGCTGTAGACCAGCCACGATACCGCGATCTGCTGCATCCAGGTGCCGATGAGCGAAATGCTCTGCCCGCCGAAGAAAAGGCGGTAATTTTTATGGCGTAAGGCGCGAAAAACTGTTTTAATGTTCATGATAAAAGGCTACGGAAGTCCATAAATTAATTTAATCTAGCATGTAAAGTCATTATGCCAAGCAAAATCTCATCCAATCATTTTGCCGCCGCCTTAAAGGTCCCTGATATCCGTTGCTGGATCTCCTCCGTCGGATTCTTTACCCTGGGAAGCAGGGCCCTGGCCGTAGTCATTGGTTTTCAAATATACCAGATCACGCACAGCGCCTTATTCCTTGGCTGGCTTGGACTGGTGGAGGCCATCCCAGCCCTGGCCCTTGTCTCCATAGGCGGATACGTGGCTGACCATTATAACCGCCACAAAATCCTGCTGATCACCCGCAGTTGCTCCTGTGCCTGCGGACTGGTCCTGGCCCTTTTATCTTTGCAAGGTCATGCCACTTCTTTGATCGGCCTGTACACTGTCATTTTTGCAGCCGGCATTGCCCGGGGTTTTGCTGACCCTGCCAATACGGCCTTCGAAGCTCAGGTGGTGCCCAAAGCCATCACCGTCACCGGCGGTGCCTGGATCGCGAGCGTGTGGATGGGATCTTCCATTGTCGGACCTGCCATCATCGGTTTTGTTTTTGCCGCCTGGGGGGCCTGCGGTTCATATCTCTTGATCACGTTATTCTTTGCCTTGTCATGGCTTTCAACATTGGTGATCCCTCCCAAGATCCAAGTGATGCCGGAGAATAAAGAACCTTTATTTAAAAGCATTATCATGGGTTGGCGCTTTGTCTTAAGCCACCAACCGCTCTGGGGGGCCATGACGCTGGATCTGGTTGCTGTGTTTTTCGGCGGGGTGATCGCTATCTTGCCCATTTATGCCACTGATATCCTGCACGCCGGGCCGCAAGGCTTAGGCCTGCTGAACGCCGCTACCTCCGTAGGAGCACTGAGCGTGATCCTTTATACCACCAAACATCCGCCCATTACCCATGCAGGACGAAATCTGATCCTGACCGTAGCCGGCTTTGGCATCAGCATCCTGATCTTCGGCTTCTCTAAAAACTTTACGCTTTCCCTGGCGGCACTGGCCTTAAGCGGTGTTTTTGACGGTATCAGTGTGGTCATCCGGCGTTCCATGGTCAGGCTCTTGTCCCCCGACGACATGCGCGGCCGGATATCAGCGGTAAGCTGGGTGTTCGTTTGTTCCTCTAATGAATTAGGTGCTTTTGAAAGCGGCATGGTGGCGGCCTGGCTGGGCGCCGTTCCCTGTGTTGCCATCGGAGGCATCATCACCCTCGCCGTAACAGCCTTGACCGCCTCTATAGCCCCTCAGCTTCGCCGGCTGCGCTTTGATCCTCAGACCATGGAACGTCTTGAAATAGATCATTTGCCGTAACCTTCACCGACAAAGGAACCGTCCGTTGCTTTCCGGGTGTCCTGTCCGAGAAAAGCACCATCGCTCTGGGCATTCGAACTTTCTTGGGCAAAAGAAGTAACGGAATTATTTCTAACGTGTTGATGGTAGCTTTCACCGGCAAAATAGGTATCCTGGGCCCTAATGGAATTCTCGCCTACAAAGGCACGGTCTATCTGCTTCTGCTGGTTATCACCCACAAAGGAATTGTCCTCGACCAAGTTTGAGATGTCTCCCACAAAAGAACCATGGCTGGCCTTAGGCTCATTATACCCGACAAAAGAGCTGTCCGTCTTCTGGGCCACCTCATCGGCAAGGGTCTTATAAGACCAACTAAAGGCGATCAACGCCAATATCAGCCCTCCATATCTTTTCATCATGATCCCTTCAATTTTACCAAAACGCCCGCCAGATCCCTGCCCAGGGCCTCGATGCCCGCCTGTTGTTTTGTATCTTTAAGCTTCCCGTCGGGATCAAAGGCCTCATGGGCTTTTGGTACAGCCACCTGATCCGGGAGCACGATCACGCGGATATTGGAAAGGAGCGAACGGACCACGGCCAAACCGCGCAGTCCGCCAAGCGCTCCTGGAGAGGCGCTCATCAAACTTACCACCTTGCCTGCAAAACAAACCAACGGCGCTTCCCCTGCTGATGGACGGGAACTCCAATCAATGGCGTTTTTAAAGACCCCGCTGATACTGCTGTTATACTCGGGGGCGGATATCAGGAATCCGTCATGGGCCATCATCAACGCTTTTAATTTCCTGGCATTTTCAGGGATCCCCTGTTCGGTTTCCAGGTCCCCATCATAAAGAGGCATAGGCAGATCTTTTAGATCCAGATAGGTCACCTGTGCCCCGACGCTACGGGCGGCCTCGGCCGCGATCTTTACAAGCTTCTTATTAAATGATTCCTTCCGCGTGCTACCGGCAAAAGCCAAAATTTTAGGTGTATAGGCCATATCCCCTCCGTTTAAAAGATTTTCCCGACAACATCCTTAGACTCAACAACGAAATCGGCCCTTGCCGCCTTATCGTCAGCGAGGCCCTGCTGTTTGATGACGATCCGCCATTGCCCGGCCTGCGCCGGCAGACGGACACCGAAATCCTTCAAAGAAAAAACATTCCTCCCCGTCAAAAGCGACTTAAAACTGATAAAAAAGGACTGCTGGGACGTCCCATTCAAAAGCACATCGACGTTAAAGATGGCGTGTAAACCCGACGGCGCAGTGTTATAAAGAACGACCTTGCCTTCGACGGCATCGGAAGACGAAAATGTCTCTTGGGCCATTTGGATGGTAACAGAGACCGGCGAGACCATTTCATCGGCCAGCGCAAAAGGACTGGTCAGGGCCCCAAGCCCGGCCATCACGATGAAAAGAATTTGATCAACCAAAAGTAAACGCATACACCTTTGTACCCTCATGTGGAAATTCCAGGCGAAGTGTACGGGCTTCAACACTGCCTTTGAGGTCAATCACCTCATAGAGACGATCATTATCTAAAATAATCTCGCCCACTGGTTTACCATCCATCATCACCATGATATTATCCCCTGCCTGGGCCGGACCTACAACTAAAAAAATCTTGGCAGCCTTGAATTTAAACTCCAGGACCGCATCAACCCCGGATCTGGCCCATTGGCCCTCCACATCCCAAATGCCTTGATAGGCGAAATGATCCACTGGGATCTCCCGCGGCAGGCTATAAACGCGATAGCCTGGCAAGACTTTCTCGGGAGAAACGAAACGTTCCATGCGACGGCTGCCTAAATATGTTTCCGGTGTGATCCTATATCTGGGAGTTTGGTCTTCGAGAGGACTTAGAACCCCTGTGGCTGCATGCCCATTTTCTCTTAAAAGAGCGCGTATCGCTTTTTCCATAAGGTCATAACTGCCTTCCCCGAAATGGGTGTGCCGGATATGCCCTCTGGCATCAATCAAATACTCAGCGGGCCAATAATGGTTCTGGTAAGCTTCCCAGGTACGGTAATCATTGTCCAAGGCCACCGGATATCCAATACCAAATTGACGAATGGCGTTTTGGACATTTTGGGCCTCACGTTCAAAGGCAAACTCCGGTGTATGCACCCCAACGACCACCAGGCCGTCATTCTTATAACGTTCATACCAGCTGGACAAATGCGGCAAGGTACGCACACAATTAACGCAACTATAGGTCCAGAAATCAACCAAGACCACTGAACCGCGCAAGCTCTGCAAGGATAAAGGTGTTGGCGTATTTAGCCACCGGGCAATGCCGCTAAATTCCGGCGCCGATCCGCCATCGGAAAGTCTTCGACGGCCGGCCAAATGGTCCAATTCTTTTTGCAAGCGGCCATTATTTTCAAACTGTCCCAAAAAACGGCTATAACCGGGGAAAAGATCAAGGACCCGCGCCTGAAGGACCTGGGCATAATTAGTATAGATCAAAACGGCTGTGATGATCATCACAAGACCAAAAGCCTGTTGAATGATGCCGGTATATTTATTGATCGCACGCATCTTTTTAAAAAGCCCAACGCTAACAGTTGAAAAAATATACAAAGGGATCCCCAAACCAAAAACATAGGCCAATGTCACAGCCACAACCTTAATATTAATTGATTGTGTCGCGGACAAAGTGGCTATCGTCGCT
>CAZFON010000093.1:0-7119 GCA_964520185.1 uncultured Planctomycetales bacterium
CACGCTCGCGGACAATCAGATCAACATTGAAATGATCACCACCTCGGAAATTTCTGTTTCTTGTATCATCGCGCAGGACTCTGCGGATAAAGCGGTGAAGGCCTTGCATAAGGCATTTAAACTGGAGCAAATTTAATATATGCCGCCTATCATCATCTATGACACAACGCTAAGGGACGGTTCCCAGACCGAAGGTGTTTCTTATACCGTCGGAGATAAGGTCAAGATCACCCATAAACTGGATGATCTGGGCGTTCATTATATCGAAGGCGGCTGGCCGGGTTCCAATCCCAAGGACAAGGAATTCTTTGAAACCATGAAGACCCGGAAGCTCAAAAATGCACGACTGGCGGCTTTTGGTTCCACACGGCGGGCCAACCTCAAGGCTGAGGAGGATACAAACCTCAGGGAATTGATCGCTTCCCATACGCCGACAGTGACGATTTTCGGCAAAAGCTGGGATTTGCATGTCACGGATGTCATCAGGACGACACTGGATGAAAATCTCAAAATGATCAAAGAATCCGTTGCTTTTTTAAAGAAAAATAAGCGGGAAGTTTTTTATGATGCCGAGCATTTTTTTGACGGCTATAAAAACAATCGCGCGTATGCCTTAAAGTCCATTTTAGCGGCCCAGGCAGGCGGCGCTGATTGCATTATTTTGTGCGATACCAACGGCGGTTCCTTACCCGAAGAGGTGTCAAGGATCGTCAAAGAGGTCAAAAAGAAAATAAAAAAACCGCTTGGGATACATACCCATAATGATCAAGGGCTGGGGGTGGCCAATTCCCTGGCTGCCATCAATAATGGTTGTGTGCAGGTGCAGGGCACCTTTAACGGCATGGGCGAGCGTTGCGGTAATGCTGATCTGTGTACGATCATGGGTATCTTGCATACCAAGATGAAGAAAAGATCCATCCCTGACAACAAGATCAAGTTGTTGATGGATGCTTCTTACTATATCAGCGACATCAGCAATTATACCCTGAACAATAATCAGCCTTTTATCGGGCATTCCGCATTTGCCCATAAAGGAGGGGTGCATATCGATGCCATGCTTAAAAATCCGCTGGCTTATGAGCATATTGAGCCGGAGCTGGTCGGTAATCACCGCCGTCTTTTGACCTCTGAATTGGCCGGTAAGATGCCTATTGTGCTTAAAGCGCAGAAAATGAATATCCCTTTGGATAAAAACTCTCCTGAGGCCAAGCAGATCATGAAGGAACTTCAGGAAATGGAATACCGCGGTTATCAATTTGAAGGGGCGGATGCTTCTTTTGAATTGTTCATCAAGCGCCGCTTGAAGCAATATCAGCCTTTTTTCCAGTTGGATGGTTTTAAGGTATTCACGGAACGCAAACCCGATGGTTCGGTGTTGGCCGGGGCCACGGTAAGGCTTAAGGTCGGGGGTCATGATGAAATGGCCACCATCGAAGGTCACGGTCCGGTCGAGGTTTTGGACCATGCCTTGCGTACAGCGCTTAAAAAGTTCTATCCGGCCGTAGCTGACATGCATTTGTTCGATTATAAAGTCCGTGTGCTTGACACCCAGGAAGGCACTTCTGCCCGTGTGCGCGTTTTGATCGAGTCTCAGGACCAGCATGACAGCTGGACCACCATAGGCGTGCATGAGAACGTCATTGAGGCCAGTTGGGAAGCGTTGGTTGACAGTATTGAGTACAAGCTATTGAAGGGTAAGAAATAGAAAAAGGTGACAGAAAAAGGTGACAGGTACATTTTTCTATAAAAATTTATTAGAAAAATGTACCTGTCACCTTTTTCCTAATGTAAGTTATGGAACTATCTTCAAAATATAACCCTCAGGAAACAGAAAGCAAGTGGCTTAAAGTTTGGAAGGACAAGAATGTCTTCCATGCGAAGGTCAATGCTTCCAAGAAGCCCTTTACGATCGTTATCCCGCCGCCAAACGTGACCGGCATCCTGCATATGGGCCATGCGCTTAATAATACCTTGCAGGATATCATGGCCCGCTATAAACGCATGAAGGGTTTTGAGGCCCTTTGGATGCCGGGCACTGACCATGCAGGCATTGCCACTCAGAATGTGGTGGAGAAACAATTGGCCAAGGAGGGCAAGAGCCGCCATACCGTCGGCAGGCAGGAATTTCTCAAACGTCTCTGGGCCTGGAAGGAAGAAAACGGCAATACCATTATCAGTCAGTTGGAAAAGTTGGGATCTTCCTGTGATTGGCCGCGTACCCGTTTCACCATGGATGATGACTATTCCATGGCTGTCAAAGAAGCTTTTGTATCCTTGCATGATAAAGGGTTGATCTACCGTGGAGAGCGTATTATCAACTGGTGCCCGCGCTGCCAGACCGCGCTTTCAGATGAAGAGGCCGAGCATAAGGAAAAGAACGGCAAACTCTATCACATCAAATACCCTTTTAAAGATGATCCGCAGCGTTTTGTTATTGTAGCGACAACCCGTCCAGAAACCATGTTGGGCGATACGGCAGTGGCTGTTAACCCCAAGGATGGGCGCTATATTAAGTTGATCGGTAAAACATTAATACTTCCATTGGTTAACAGGGAAATAAAAATTATTGCAGATGATTTTGTGGCCGCAGATTTTGGTACTGGAGCTGTAAAAGTCACCCCGGCGCATGATCCCAATGATTTTATGATGGGGCAGCGTCATCGTCTGACGATTATCAATGTCATGAATCCTGATGCGAGTATCAATGCAGAGGGGGGGAAATACAAAGGCCTGGACAGATTTGAAGCCCACAAACAGATATTGGGTGATCTGGAATCTTCAGGACTGCTTGAGAAAATCGAAGATCACAAGAATGCCGTTGGTCATTGTTACCGCTGCGATACGGTGGTGGAGCCTTATTTATCCAAACAATGGTTTGTGGAAATGAAACCTTTGGCTGAACCTGCCCTTAAAGCCGTGCAAAAAGGCGATATCAAAATTTATCCTCTTCATTGGAGCAAGGTTTATACCAATTGGATGGAAAATATTCAGGACTGGTGTATATCCCGTCAGATATGGTGGGGACACCGCATTCCTGTCTGGTATGACAAAGAGGGGAATTATTATGTGGCAAAGTCTGAGCCAGAAGCCCAAGCCCAAGCCCAAAAGATGCATGGCAAAATTGTTGAACTCAGGCAGGACGAGGATGTGCTAGATACCTGGTTTTCTTCCTGGCTCTGGCCATTTGCCACTTTGGGATGGCCTGAGAAAAATGAAGATCTAAAGTATTTTTATCCTACCGATGCCTTGATGACAGCTTCGGAGATCTTATTTTTCTGGGTGGCGCGCATGGTCATGGCTGGTTATGAGTTCATGGGGAACAAGCCTTTTTCCGAAGTGCTAATTCACGGCACGGTGCGCGATGCCAAAGGCCGCAAAATGTCCAAATCACTGGGCAATGCCATTGATCCCCTGGAAATTATCGGCGAATACGGAGCTGATGCTTTGCGTTTCAGCCTGATCATCAATTCCGGCCAGGACATTTTTATTTCCAAGGAAAAATTCGAGATCGGCCGTAATTTTGCCAATAAAATTTGGAATGCCTCGCGGCTCGTTTTCATGAATTGCCAGGACACCTTGGCAAAAGGGGATCATGAAAACCTGGGATTGAAAGAGCTTGATCTTCCTTCCCGCTGGATTTTGGCCAGATTTTATGAAACCTTGAGCAGCGTTGAGGCGGCTATAGAAGAATTCCGATATTCTGAAGCTGAGATCCTTGTTCAAGACTTCTTCTGGGGTAACTATTGCGATTGGTACCTTGAATTGATCAAGGCAAAGTTCAGTGACCTTAATGTACAGAGGACCGCCCTCTTTATTCTAAAGAATTCGCTGAAAATGATGCATCCGTTTATACCGTTTGTTACTGAGGAAATTTATAGTAAAATGAATCCCGCAGAGACGTGCCTTTCGCTGGCTGCCTGGCCTAAAAAACAGGACAGCCTGGTTGATGCTCAAGCCCAGGCAAGAATGCAGACGATCATTGATGTGATTACTTCTGTCCGGGCTATCCGCACAAAATGGGGGTTAAAGCCGAATCAGCAAATTATTCCTGAAATAATCCCAGACAATGGGTGTGAGGATTTGTTTTTTGACAATGTAACCTATATTAAACAATTGGCAAGAGTGGATGTAATAAATCTAAATCCTAAAAAAGTTACAACTAAAGATGCTGCTATTGTTTTAGTTGGAAAAACGAAGGTCATTATTCCATTAAAGGGAATCATCGATCTTGAAGCAGAAAAGAAGCGCAAGGATCAGGAGATCGGTCAAAAACAGAAGGCCAAAGAGGCTTTGGAGTCTCGTTTAAATAATGAAGTTTTTGTTAGTAAGGCACCTGAAGAAGTGATCGCAAAAGAAAAAGAGCGTCTTAACTCTTTTAATTTGGAGATCGCTGAACTTAAAAAAGATCTAGCTGGTTTGTCCTAGCGGATCAGAGTAATGAAAATTTAATATGACACCCGACTACGTAAAAATGATCGTCCATTTAGCCCTTGCCGAAGACCTTGGCAAAGGGGGGGACATTACCACCAATAATTTGATCTCACGCCATGCCCTAAGCAACGCGCGGCTGGTGGCAAAGGCCGACGGCGTCATTTGCGGCGTAAAACTGGCCCGCGAAGTTTTTAAGACATTAAGCTCCAAGGTTGTTTTTAAGGCTTTGATCAGCGACGGTCAAGAGGTCAGCAAAGGGGACATCATCGCGGAAATTTCTGGCCCGACCAGGAGCCTGCTTTCAGGGGAGAGGGTCGCCATCAACCTTTTGTCATTTTTATCCGGAATTGCCACCCAAACACGTCTGTTTGTTGATAGAATTAAGCCATATAAGGCGGATATTTTGGATACGCGAAAGACCACACCCCTCTTGCGTCAGCTGGAACGATTTGCCGTGCGCACGGCAGGAGGCGTCAATCACCGGTTTAACCTTAACGACATGGTCATGATCAAGGACAATCATCGGGTGGCCTGCAACGGCCGGTCTATGGTCAAGACCATCGCAGATCTAAAAAGAAAAACCAAAACAAAGGTAGTTGTTGAGGCTGATACTTTCAGCGAATTAAAAGAAATACTAAATTCCAAGGCAGATATTATACTATTGGATAATATGGCCCCTAAGCAGATTGCCAAAGCTGTTAAACTGCGTGATCAGGCCAAAAGCCGTATTTTGCTGGAAGCCTCCGGAGGTATTACTTTAAAGAACGTCAGGCAATACGCAGCCAGCGGCGTTGACCGTATTTCGATCGGCGCCTTGACGCATTCCCGTCAGGTCTTGGATATATCGATGGAATTTATGGACAGGTCATGAGAAAACCCTTCATTTCTTTTTTGTTCTTTTTCCTTTTCTTTTCCTGCCACGCCGGGTTGGCCCAGGACAAGGATGATCTTAACGAAGCCAGCCTGTCTTCCGATGATATCTTTGATGATAAGGCCCTTTTGGACGGCTATTATCAAAAATATGCGGATGAAACCAAGGACATTTTATTGGCCATGATCGCGGATGACTCCCTGGGCGCTTATAAATGCGCGGCTGCGGTGCAGGTTTTTAAAGAAAGATACGCCAATGAGGTTTTAAGCAAACAAAAGGGAAATATAGTCCGGATCCTGATACGCCGCTTGAATCGCAGTGATTCTCCCTTTGTCCAGGTTGAGATCATGGCCACCTTGGTTGTATTGGACCGTTACCAGTATTTCGAATCCATGACCAAGGCCTTGATCCAGAAAATGGACCATTATAATCCGGTGGTCAGTTCGCTCGCTTATGAAAACCTTATGGATCTCACCAAGGACAGCCTTTATCCCAGAGAAGCCAGGATCGTTTTTGAGAACTTGCGTAAGATCTTTTTTCTTTCCCGTAACCGTCTCAAGAAAATCACCACCCCGAATGAAAATTTAAAGCAAAAACTGGACCTTTTGCGTTGGTCCATTAAGATTTTAGGTACCCAGGAGCTTAAACGCCTGCCTCCGGAGGTCATTAATCTATTATGAGGATCTTGTTGATCGACGATGATGTCGGGCTTTGCCAGATGACCCAAAAGGTGCTCCTCAAAAACGGGTATACCGTTGATGTGTTCCATGATGCTGCCTCGGGATTGGCACAGGCCAAAAGCAGCAGGCCGGATTTGATCTTAGTGGACATCATGCTTCCTGATATAAGCGGGCCTGAGATGGTGGATTCATTAAAAAAAGAGGCCGAGTTCAAAGACATGCCGGTCATTTTTTTAACGGCCCTGGTCACTGGCAATGAGGATGCGCTGGAGGCCAAGGGTATCATGGTAGGAGGCTTAAGGTACCAGATCTTAGGCAAGCCTTACGCAATCGAAAAATTATTGGCCATTATCAAAAGCTATCAAACAGGAGGTTGAATGGATCCTTTGAACAAAGAGCAAGCTATTGATATTATCCGCGATGCGGGTTTTGGTTTTTTTGCCACTACTGAAGGAAGCCAGCCACGCGTACGTCCCATGATGCCTTATTTGACGGATGACGGCGAACTATTGTTGGCCATGCTGGGCCGTTCCAGGACCATTGCTCAACTCAAGGCCAATCCACTTGTAGAGATATGCTTTGTGGACCGCAAGATGTGGTATTGCCGGGTCACGGGAAAAGCCCAGCTTTCCGATGATCTTTCCAAGAAGCAGCTTGTTTTTGAAAATGTTCCGATGCTCAGGCAATATTTTGCCGGGCCTGAGGATACTAATTTCCATTTGGCCGTTATTGAAATAGTAGCATTGGAGGCCATGACCCCGCACAGCCGTTTACCGGAAAAGATCAGCTTGGAGTAAAATTTTCATGTTGCTTAATCCTTTGACACTGCATCTGCCAAAGACTTCCCTGGAAGCAGCCAAACTCTATAAAGAACTGCAGGACGCCAAGGTCCTGGCCGGCGGCACCTTTTTACTTAATAGTTTAAAATTATTGAAATCCAAAGGCACCAAAACTGCCCGCAATATCCTCAGCTTGGGCCAGGTCGATGAGCTCAAAGGCGTTAGTTTCGGGGGAGATGCGCTCACCATCAGGTCCATGACCCGCATCAATGAGCTTATGGAAAGCCCCCTGCCTGATGGCCATTTAAAGGTCCTGCATACTGTTTGCAAGAACATTTCCACCAATCCCATCCGCAAC
>CAZFON010000094.1:0-5735 GCA_964520185.1 uncultured Planctomycetales bacterium
GTAGTAACAGGGCTGTTTAAATTTGCAACGCCATTGGCCAAAAGAACCTCAAACCAGCTGTTGCCTAATTGATGCGCTTCAGAAGATTCCCTTAAAACGTCCCCATCGGAAATCATCGGATGGCCAAGATTGACTTCGCTTAACGGATACTGTTTCGGATAGACCATGGCAGCCACATGACGGCGCTGGAGTTGATTTAGCGTTGCTGTCTTTTCCATTGTGGTTAAATTCATGTCTGCCGGAGTAGGAAGCCCAACAGCATTGAACCAGCCTTTGACGATATTCTCTGCCGTTTTATTTGTATCCCCATCATCTTCAGTAAGCCCTGCCTTCACCCAATCAAATGACTTAATACCGCGCTTATCATTCATATTGCTATATTTCGGCGCGACTAAGAATTCCTCAACACTGGAAGCTGCCTGCTTATAGAGAAGGGTGGCTTTGATGAACCCTGTGATAACGCCGCCGGACATACTTTCAACGATCCTAACCGGCTTATGCTCATCCACATTTACGTGTTGGACTGCAAGCGCGGCCTTAAATTGCTCATAAACCGCTTCAGCCGCTTTGCTGAATTCCGGATTATTCTCGACTTGTGCGGCAAAAAGCGCTCTGATCTTTTCAGAATATTCTTCTGCTGTTGTTGATTCTTCGTCTGCCTTCTTGATCAAAGCAGCCATTGTTTCATGGGCATAGCCAAGAGTATCCATCTTGTCTCTGGAGAGATAGAAGATGATATTGTTTTCGGGTTTGAAGGCCGTTCCATCAACCATTCGCTTGGCCTGCCAATGACGAGCTCCGTCTCTGGCGAGGTAAATATTAAGACGAGTGTCATCAATTTGTTTCGCCACATACGGAAGTAACCGGGTAATGGCAACCAACGCATGATAGAAGGTATACTCACCCTTTGCCGCATAAGCGTCTCTGATCTCCTGGGTCAAGGCATTACGCTTGACGATGAGTAAATAGCGTCTGATCTTTGCAGCGGTATCAACACCCGTTATCTTGGTTAACAATTCATTTGTTCTGCTGACAATTGTATTAATGATGCCCTGCGGAGTTTGGGTGGAGTTTCCGGTTGATGCATAGACAGGATTTAAATTAGATTCTTCGATCTTATTAAACGTCTGTGAAATGACCGGCATATCGCTCGGAGGACTGCGGCCTTTATGGGCACCTGCGATAAAGTCATTAAATAACTTAATGTCTTTGTCAGGCATTAAGGACACATCAATGCGGAGTTCTTCCGGCTTACCAGCAGCATGGATGCCGTTAGCTGCAGCCATGATCGCGCGTTCCGGTGCGCCATAAGCCTTGCCGCGGACCACGGTGGTCTTCAACACGCCGCGGGTCAATTCTTGGTAGATCATATGCCGCAATGTCCCGACTGGAGCTTTTTCCGTATTCGCCGGGCCGATCAACAGCGCATCCACGAATTCCTGTTCACTGACGCTATCTGCATTAACGCCCCTGCCATTCAATAATTCTTGTGCTTCCTTTGGAGAAATCCCGTAATCCTTCAGTATCTGATCTCTGGAAACCTTTCTCTTCAGATAAACATATTGCGCGTCTTCGCGTAAATATTCCCACAGGAACAAGAGCGCACTCAGATGCGGTGACGGGGCGATCGTCTTATCCTTCAGGCCCTGTGTTAATTTATCGATCCATGCACTAAACGCCTCATAATTCTGTTCCTCGATATATCTCTTCGCTTCTTCTTTACTTTCCAATCCTTCCGCATTCTTGATACGTTGTAATAGCCCTGTCGTGCCCCAGCGTCTGACAACCTCTTGGGCTCTTGCTTCATGACGCTGACCAGTCACAACTTCATAATGCTGGCCTAATCTCGCAAGAATGCGTTCCCTAACAGAGAATTCCAACCCGCCCATTTCCCCGCCCTTTAAGACTACTAATGCTAAATTCGTCTTATTCATCATCAAGGAAGCATGTATTGCTGCCCGTTGAGTATTTAATTCGACCTGGGCCGGATTATTTTCCTCTTTATTTTCTTTGTCACTGCTCGTTACTATTGCATTTCTATTGATTTCGCCCCATGCTACACTTACCTGGTTCCTTCCTGAAGCCTTTGCTTTGGCAACTTCCTTTGCCGCTTGTGCAACAATTTCTTCTTGTGTCCCTGTTTTGCCTTCCGCTGCACCAATAGAAATGGTGACAGGCAGGAAATGGTTGAAGGCACCGCGCAGCTCAAGGCCGATCTTGGTCCTGAGTGTCGCGTTGATGGTGACCATTTGTCTTGCCCAAGCTGCCTCGCCTGATTCTCCAGCCATCACATCAAAGACCATCGCGGTCTTCTCGCCGTAACGGGTCAGGCGCAATCCGATGAGCTTATTGATCTTGGCCATCAAATCGCTATTAATACCATTGATATTATCGACATAGCCCACACCCAGACGTCCATAGGTCCTTGCCATCACTTCTTTGCGGATCGTCTCCAAGATAATCCCGGCTCGCTCTGATGTCACGCCTGTTATCACCAAGGCAGTTTCGTCTTCACCAAACTTAGTCAGGTAAACATTTTCTCCGGCTTGTTTATTGATACGTCCATCTTTTTCATGTTGCATATCTGCAATGGTATCCTTGATCACCAAGCGCACCTTGCCGCCTAATTTGAATTCCCTGCCGTAATTGGCATGCATATCCGAGAGATAATCCACGTCAATCAGAGCAAAAACAAACTGAGGATTGGCTTGCTTGATCAAATCTGCCATCTTTTCTTCAGCATTTTTCTTAGCTGGAATTCTCTCATCAGTACGGCTCATCAACGGCCGTTCACCTGGCCAGAGCGCGCTGCGGACATCCTCAATGGCACCTTCGGGTATGGCCGTAACCTCTGCCGCCTTGGGTTCAAGATTGACCCCCTGCACGCGCACATTGTTGAGGCCCTGAACTCCGGCTAAATTCTCTTTGCCGCTGGCAATGACCAAATCTGCACCTAAGAAGGCTTCAGCTACGTTCTCTGATGCATAGCGCAGATCAATGCCCATCATCCGCGGGCCGTTCTCAACAAGTACAAACCGGCCGGCATTCTGAACATCTTTCAGGGCCTTGAAGGCTTCTGCATTCATGGCTAACTTCATCCCCGCGTTAGTAACATATGCTCCCGTGGCAACTGCATGGGCAATGGCATAAACACTTACATCAGGATGATCAATTAACATCTTCTGGATGGTCATTAATTCAGCCACTGCAGACTTGTCTTTCCCTAATAAAACAACAACCTTACGGCTTTGTCCGATTTCGATCGTCTCAACTGCTTCATTCTTGCTTAAATCTGTTTTAATAATTTCTTCACTTGTCTTCTTCGCCTTTTCAATGGCCTCAGGAGCGGCGTTCATTAAGGCGATTTCCATAGCCATAAAATGCAACGTGCGGAATTCGTTATCATTTAATTTTTCTATTAATTGATGGCCGCGGGAAATCGGTGCCCAGGCCAGGATTGTGTTGATCTTTGCCATGATCGCGGTGTACATGGCATGCTTTTCATCGATCCCGCGGGCCTGGAGTTCTGCTTTGATCTCCGCCATAAGAGACTGTTTCATTTCTTCGCTCTTCACAATGACGGCAGAAGAATAACCGGCCGGCAAATATCTATTGGCCAGCAGCTTGCCTTTTTCACCCAATTCAAAATGAGGAGATTCGATCTTGGCCACTTTTTCCATCCGGCCTAAGAGAATATCGATGGCATCTTTTTCTGCCTCGAAAATATCTCTGCCAACCCTGACACTACTGCCTTCCCCTGCGCTGACCGGGCCTGCCGCTACCGCACCGCCGCCATAACCGCCGGCTTTCTTAGCCGGGGCTGCTGCAGGCGTTGCTGCTCCTGCTACGGGGGCCGCTGCCTTCTTGCCATATCCGCCTGCTGCTGGTGCTCCTGCCTTCGGCGCCGCTGCTCCTGCTGCGGGTGCTGCTGCCTTCTTGCCATATCCGCCTGCTGCTGGTGCGCCTGCCTTCGGCGCCGCTGCTGCCGCTACAGGTGCTGCTGCCTTCTTGCCATATCCGCCTGCTGCTGGGGCTGCCGCAGAGCTTGCCGCCGTACCGCCGCCTATGGCTGCTGCTTCTCCGGCAACAGGAAGCAATCCAAGGCTGGTCAGGAACCCAATAACTTCGTTGCTTTCCATGATCTTGGCCACGCTCACGCGCTTTAACAATTCAGTGTTCTTACCGGACGCCTTTAATTCCTTGTAGACTTCTGCAGCTCTCAACACTTCGCTTAACTTGACATTGCTTTGCTTAATAAACGCTATCGCGCCGAATAATTCCAACAAGGCTGTTGCTTCTTCGCTGCTACCGGCATGCTCATAGACATTCAAAAGGAATTCTTCTATTCCGGCAACACCATTGGGCCCTGCCGGTTTCTTGAAGAACGCTCGCACTATATTTTCCGTTGCTTCCTCGATCTTGAAGCCTTCGGCCGCGAAACGGATGATCCTGAGGACCATTCTTGCAGTGATATCTGCCTGGGCGCCTTGCGTGAAATTAAGCCGCGCCACGTTATCGTTCAAATCCTTCAAGCCATCATATTGATCGAATAAGTTGAATTCATTGCCCTGTTTCTCGATGGCCATGCGGTTGATCGTCAATTCCGGCTGTTCTTCAAAGACGCCGGTATTGTCATCCGTTGGATAAACAACGCCATTCTCATCAACCGCGCCGATAAATTGGATGGCCCTGTTGTTAAATTGCGCATTGCCTGCAAGCAAGGTGCCTGGCTGGCCGATCTCTGTCTCAATGGACGCAACTTTCTTTAACGCTGCCGTAAGCATCATTTCTCTGGTCTTCTGGGCGATGAGATAATCACGCAAGGCGTTGATCAAAATTTCATTCAAATCTTCATCGCCGACCAATAAAACATCCACGAACCTGGCCCTTAAGTGCTGGGTAAATCTTTCCTTGAAGTTCCTGTCTTCGGGTACACCATTCGTGACCTGTAAACGACTGATCAGCTCGCGCATCAATGCGATACGATCAGGCATGCCCTTCTCGATCTCTTCCTTTTGTCCGGCCGTCAATGCATGCACCCGCACTAAAATATCAATATCCTGAGCTTGTTCATCTTTGCCGGAAAGCATGTTTCTCAACGCCCCACCGATAACAACAGCGCCGCTGACCTTCTCCAGGAATGCCTTAACAACGCCGCTGACTTGACCATTAGGCAATTGCTGAGCTGACGTCAACGCCCATATCCTCTTCGAGGTCAACTCTTCCCCTGTAATACCGGCTGCGATATTCTTCAGGGCAGCTTCAACATTGCCGTTAAGTACTTCTTTTTTAGTTTCTTTATCCACCCCTTCATAAACTTCCTTTTTCTTAGATTCGCCTAATATCCTGGTTGCCAAGCGTTTGGCCTTGGAAGGCTTAACAGGCTCCTTAACAGAATTCATGATCTTCTCAGCCTTCATCGCCAGGTCAACGGACAATGACTCGCTTAAGGCCCTGGCTGCTACCTGCCTGATGGCCAGCGGTTTATCCATGTTAGCTGCAACCACACGGAATACTTTTTGTGTTTTCTCGAGGGAATCAGAAGACCCGAATTTCGGAAGAGATCTAAAAATGCTTTCTGCTTCGATGACGTTCTGGGTTTGCTCAAATCTATTTAATAAATATTCGATCGCTTCCTTGCTGTCATTGAATTTCGCTTCCTTGCCCTTGGCCTCTATGACCGCGATCTGGGCCTTGCTGCGTAATTGTGCCAGGGTTGTTTCAATCTTTGCAAC
>CAZFON010000094.1:5745-7028 GCA_964520185.1 uncultured Planctomycetales bacterium
GCAACTTCTCTGCCTTCTTGACCTTCAGGAACATTCTTTTTAACCACTACAAATTTGACGATATCCTCATTATTGCCTTGCGGCAGGACGATTGAAATCCTATAGCTGCCTTCGGTCACATCCTTGATGGTGGCGACACCCTTTGTTCCATCCTTATAATGGACTTCTACCTTATGGTCTCCCTTGAACTTATCCAAATGTTCCTGGGAAGGAACCACCTGTTTCCCATCTTCGTCTTTGGTCCCAAGATGGAGCGTAAGGTTGCTATCATCCTTTAAAATGCCTTCATTCGCTTCGACTGAGGCCTTGTGGGCATCGACAACCGGAGGAGCGCGGGCAACCTGGACCTTGTTCTGGCCCATATCCGAATTCTTGTGGTCCTGCACCATCTTGCACAAATAAACTGCCAGGACCACACTGCCTGCGACAGCAACGACCGCCAAAAAGAGCGGATTATGTACTGCAGCAGCAATAATCACGGTTGCGGCCTTTGTCGTTGTAGCAGCTGTGTGCGCCTGAGCTGCTACCAGATTAATGCCTGCATGGCTATACCAGAAGACCGTCCTGTTCAAAAGGTACAAGAACAATGACATTGGGACGAGGAACAAATTATACACTCTACAGAAATTCACAATGATGCCATTAGAACTGCGTGAACTATATGCTGAAAGCATGATGGCAAATGCGGCCAGGGCCAATACAATCCCTGAAGGAGCTGATACCATCATGGCTGACAGCACCCCGAAATGCGCCAAGGTAAAGAAGGCCGTGACCCCGCTTGCAATAGTCGCCATGAAGGTTGATAAGAAGACCTTCCCATCCGACTTAGTCCTGCCTGGCAGCACATTGCTTCTAACAACGCCAAACCACATCGCAAACATGGTCATTGTCTGCGCGCCCAGGGCAACCTAGGCATCGACAAGGTCATGTCCCTCTCTGAAAATGGCTAAGCTTGTCAGCATAATGCCCACAGAAGCGAGAATGATCGGCCAGCTTCTTGTTTCCGGTGAAACAATAATATTACCCGCATAAGGCTTCCTGCTTCCCCATAAATTACGTAACAGAGGAATGGTGATCAGTTGATTAGTCTTTGTAGAAATCCTGAAAATGGAACCATAACGAATACCTGTCCAAACGCCCACGATCCCCTGAAGGATCATCGTAATACCAAACCACGGGGCCGCGATAAAGATGGTATACGGCATGGCCAGCATGGCCCTCACCCAGCCCTTGTTATCAACAATTAAAGCGAACATAGGCATACAAATCGCGTAATAAAGTAC
>CAZFON010000095.1:0-6974 GCA_964520185.1 uncultured Planctomycetales bacterium
CCCCTGACCTCCTGCATGCCATGCAGGCGCTCTCCCAAACTGAGCTACAACCCCAAAATAAATTCTCCAGCCCCCAATTACAGCTCCATAAAGAGAAGCCAATATATCATTCCCATATCCTTTTGTCAAACTTGCCAAACGGCCAATTAAATGCTACACTTCTATTAAATGAACAAGCTTTTGCTTACATTTTTCCTTTTCATCCTGTCCGGCGCTATTGTCGCTTTTGCCGATGATACCCAGCAGGTGGTCACCCTTAAGGACGGCTCCCAGATCGTAGGCCAGCTGGTCGGCATTAACAACGGTGTCTACACTATTAAAGCCCCCATCATCGGCAATGTGCAGGCAAATGCCAATGATATCGTCAGCATCACGAACCATACGCCGGGCACTCCGATCAACCCGTCAAATCCAAGTAATCCGGGGAACTCCAATCCAAGCAATCCTGGAAATCCTTCTCCGGATAATGGGGATATGGATGAGCGCATCAAGCATGAGCAACGGGAACTAATGTCCAATCCTGAAAGCATGGCCATCCTCATGGAAATGGCCCAGGACCCGCAAATCGCACAATTACTCTCAGATCCGACCTTGGTGGAAGAGGTCACTCATCATGATCTTCATGGCGTAGAAAATAATCCCAAGATCAGGGAACTGATGAATAACCCCCATGTGCAGGAATTCTTAAGAAGGCTGCAAGCCATCCAGGGCCATGATCACGATCATGGTGGCGGCCACTGATCCTTCCCTCTTTTCTGTTTAACAATTTATTTCTATTGGTGTGAATGTCTTAATTGTCCGCAGGCGGCATTAACGTCTTTGCCGCGGGGCGTACGGATGGTAGCGTGGATGCCGGCCTTCATCAGGTCGTCCCTGAATGTACGCATTTCTTGGGCGGTAGGGGTTTTATGGTCAAATTCCGAAACAGGATTATAAGGGATTAAATTCATCTTGCAGATAAGCCCTTTGAACGCTTTTTTTAAGGCTTGCACCGCATGGGGCGAACAGGTCACATCCTTGATAAGGATATATTCAAAGGTGATCTGACGCCGGGTCTTGCGGATATACTCGCGGCAGGCGGCGATCAATTCATCAAAAGGATATTTACGGTTGACCGGCATGAGCACATCGCGGGAAGGATTATCATAGCCATGCAGGGAGATGGCCAGTTCCAGCTGCAGGCCTTGAAGGCTGAGCTCCTTGATCCTGGGCACGACCCCAACGGTAGAAATGGTGATATGACGGGCACCGATATTAAGTCCTTTACCGGCATTGATGATGCGCACGGCCTTCATCAAATGGTCAAAGTTGTCAAGCGGCTCACCTGTTCCCATAAACACGATATTGGTC
The DNA here is from genome assembly GCA_964520185.1 of uncultured Planctomycetales bacterium. Classification (GTDB taxonomy): domain Bacteria; phylum Omnitrophota; class Gorgyraeia; order Zapsychrales; family Fredricksoniimonadaceae; genus JABDGZ01. The sequence goes on from CAZFON010000095.1 coordinate 1,351, forward strand.
AAAGGCCTGCGCTGGTGTTTTAAGGCCTCTTCCTTGACGTGCAATACCTGTGTGACTATTTCCGAACAGCTCAGGTTCCTCTTCCAGCCGCCGATGCCGCTGGCGCAAAACCTGCAGCCGAACTTGCAGCCTGCCTGGGTGGAAATGCAGGCCGTTGTCCTGGTCGGGGTTGGGATCAGGACGCTTTCGATCTTTTCATGGTCCTCAAGGTCAAAAAGGAATTTGGTCGTGCCGTCCTCGGAGGTGAGCTTATGGGCGATCGGGTAGGGCTTAAGGATAAAATTTTTCTTGAGCTTCTCCCTTAGATCTTTGGGGACGTTGGTCATCTCATCAAAGGCCCACGCGCCCTTTTGATAGATCCACTGAAAGATCTGCTCGGCCCGGAAAGCCGGCGCTTCCACGGACTTCAAATAAGCCGTCAATTCTTCCAAGGACAGATCACGAAGGTCTTGCATAGGGAAAGTATTTATTGTTTCTCGATGAACTCACCGATAGCGCGGTATTTTTTGTAGCGGGCATCCAGAAGTTCCTGCGTGCTCAGGGATGACGCTTTTTTGAAATACTTAAGGAGCGCGGTCTTTAAAAGTTGGGCTACTTCTTCCGGTGCCCGGTGGGCGCCGCCCAAAGGCTCAGGGAGGATCTCATCGACAATATTGAACTTTTCCAGGTCTTCCCCGTGCAGTTTCAAGGCAACGGCAGCCTCCGGCGCTTTCAGTGAGGAGCGCCAAAGGATGGAAGCACAGCCCTCTGGGGAGATAACGGAGTAATACGCGTGCTGTAGGATAAGCACCCGGTCGGCAACGCCAATGCCCAGGGCGCCGCCGCTTCCGCCCTCGCCGATGATCACCGCCGCGATGGGGGTGGGGATGCCCATCATGTCCCGTAAATTTTCCGCAATGGCCTGGGCCTGGCCGCGTTCTTCCGCGCCGATGCCAGGGTAGGCGCCGGGAGTATCTATGATACAAACCACCGGCACATGGAACTTGGCTGCCAGGCGCATCAGGCGGATAGCCTTGCGATAGCCTTCCGGATGGGCGCAGCCGAAATTGCGCATCACATTTTCTTTGACGTCCCTGCCTTTTTGATGCCCGATGATCATGACCTTTTGTCCTTCGATCTTGGCAAAGCCTCCGATCATGGCTTGATCATCAGAAAAAAGCCTGTCCCCGTGCAGCTCCAGAAATTCATCCGTCATCATGCGGATGTAATCAAGCGTATACGGGCGCTTGGGATGGCGGGCGATCTGCACGCGCTGCCAAGGCGTCATATTGCTATAAATATCATTTTTCAACTTCTCGAGTTTGGACTCTAAACGCTTGATCTCAGGCTCAAGGGTCACCCGCTTCGAGCCCATTTGGCGCAGATCATCGATCTTATGTTCCAGCTCAAGTATCGGTTTCTCAAAATCCAGTGTTGCCATAAATTTTCATCCTTAATTTTGAATGACCACCTGGGTACCGACGGGAAGGATGTCAAAAAGCTCCTCCACGTCCGTATTGGCCAGCCGCACACAGCCCGCGGTCACCTGTTGACCGATGCTTTCCGGATGCAACGTGCCGTGGATGCCGTAATGCGGGTCCGTATCAAAACCCATCCAGCGGCTGCCTAATTCATTCTCCGGGCTTTCGGAAGGAATAGGGGAGCCGCCGTTGCGGAACCATACGGGTTTTTCTATCTTGGTGGCTATCTTAAAGGTCCCCACCGGCGTGATATTATCTTTGCCCGTCGAGACATGATAGATCTTCAGCACCTCATCCCCTGATTTCAGGAACAACACGTTCTGCGATTTGTTGATCAATACGTTAAAAGGCGCTGTCCACAGGCGCAGTTTCTCGCCGGTGCGTATCACATCGCTTTTTAAGCCATTGGCCCTTTTGATCAGCTGGGCCGTAGTATGGAACTTGCGCGCCAGTTTCCCGACGGAATCTCCCGGGACGATCTCATATTCAACGGTCTTGTCCGGTATCTCGGCCTGGGAAAAAATAAGGTCAACATTCAGGCTGCCCAGCTTGTCCTGGATCTCCTGGATCTTGTCATAGTCCGGATAATTGCTGATGATCTGGTCAAAAACTTCCTTGGCTTTAAGCCTGTCGCCCTTCTGTTCGTATTGTGTCGCCTCAGCCAAGAGCTGATTGACCGGGACATTTGTTTCCTCTGATTCTTTAGAAGCCGCAGATGCCTTATGATGATGGAGGGCAAAAACCGTTCCCGTGACAACAACAAGAGTTGCTATGACGCCGATCAATATCTTCTGATTCATAAATCTCTCCCATTATAAACTATATAAAGCCATTGCGCAGACCACCCCAAAGGTAAAACCTGCCAATACCTCAATGGGGGTATGCCCTACCAATTCCTTAAGCCTTTGTTCCTCGATCTGGCCCTTCCAATATATATCATCCATCATTTTATTCAGGATGGTGGCCTGATATCCGGTTGACCGGCGGACTCCCTGCGCATCGAACATGGTCACCACGGCAAAGACCGCAGCCACAGCAAAGAGCGGACTATTAAACCCGTACTCCAGCCCCACAGAGGTGGCCAGGGCTGAAGCTCCGGCCGCGTGGCTGGAAGGCATGCCGCCGGTACCGATAAACCAGCGGAAATTAAACCTCTTCTCCCTAAGCACTCCCAAAATGACCTTGATCGATTGGGCCGAAACCCAAACGACCATGGTGATCAAAAAGATCCGGTTTTGAAAAATTTCCGGAAAGAACGAATGTGGGAACATAGGGATGTTGACGGATAATACGCTTTATGTTAGGATTCATTATAACGTGTTGCCTACCCCCTAAGCAAGTAAATTCACCAATCAACTTCCCCCCTCATCACGGACCATCCTATGTTAGCCCGCATTTCTTCATTCGGCCTTTGCGGCCTTGAAGCCTATCCTGTTGCCATTGAAGTAGATATAAGCCCTGGACTGCCCAATATCACGATAGTCGGCCTGCCGGACAATGCGGTCAAGGAAAGCCGCGAACGTATCCGGGCAGCCATCAAAAACAGCGGATTTAAGTTCCCCACCCAACGGATCACCATTAATCTGGCGCCTGCAGACACCAAAAAACAAGGGCCTTGCTATGAGCTGGCCATTGCTATTGGCGTATTGGCAGCCCAGGAGTTGATCCCCTTGGATACCTTAAAACCATATGCTTTTTTAGGCGAGCTTTCCCTGGATGGCCGCATTCAGCCGGTGCAGGGGGCCTTGTCCATTGCCCTGGCAGCTTCCAGCAACGAATGCCGCGGCCTCATCGTTCCTTCCGAAAACGCCCAGGAAGCCGCGCTGGCAGAATGCCCTGTTTTTGCGGCCAACCATTTAAATGAGGTGGTCGCCTTTTTGAAGGACCCGCAAACATTAGGTCCCATCAAAAAAGATTTCGAACTATTGCTTAAAGGCCCCTGTGTCAACTGCCTGGATTTCAGCGAGGTCAAGGCCCAGCCCTACCTTAAGCGGGGCCTTGAGGTGGCTGCTGCCGGCGGGCACAATGTGCTTCTTATCGGGGCCCCCGGCAGCGGCAAGACCATGTTGGCCAAACGCCTGCCGACGATCCTTCCAGACATGACGCCGGCTGAAATATTACAGACCACTCAGATCCATTCCGTGTCCGGAGCCCTCAAATACAGCGACGGCATTGTTACCCAACGTCCCTTTAGGGCGCCGCATCATACGGCCTCGGATGTGGCCATTATCGGCGGCGGCAACGGCCCTAAGGCCGGAGAAGTGACCCTGGCGCATAACGGCGTTCTATTTTTAGATGAATTCCTGGAATTCAGCCGTCACGTGCTGGAGGTCTTGCGCCAGCCGCTGGAAGACGGCTATGTCACCGTAGCGCGCTCCAAAGGGACCCTTCGTTTCCCCAGCCGGTTCATGCTCGTTGCTGCGATGAACCCGTGCGGCTGCGGCTTCTACGGTGTCGAGGGCAAAACCTGCCGGTGCTCTGCCCTGCAGGTCGAACGCTACCGCCAAAAAATGTCAGGCCCCATCCTTGATCGCATTGACATCCATTTGCAAGCCATGCCTTTGAAAACCATGGAACTCGTCGATGCGCACCCGGAAGAATCTTCGGCAGCCATCAAAGATCGTACCACCCGGGCCCGCCAGGTCCAATGGCAGCGGTTCAAAGGCCTGCCTGTCCTGTGCAACGCCCAGATGGAAACCTCCCACCTGCGCCAGTTTTGCACGCTTGGTCCGGAAGCAAAGAACATCTTGCTTGCGGCCATGGGACAATTAAAGTTTTCGGCAAGGGCGCACGATAAGATCCTTAAAGTCGCGCGTACCATCGCAGATCTATCGGGAAGCGGGTCGATCGAAGCGGCACACATTGCCGAGGCGGTAGGTTACCGGTCCTTGGACAGGGCGTCTTTCTAAAAATTTTATAGCAGTGGCCAGGCTACTTTTTTTGCAGGATATGTTGGGTAATATAATCAGCGATGTATTTATTGGCAGCCGCGTTCGGATGCCCATCGGGCAAATGATAATCATTGTATCTTTCATATCCGGGTAAAATGTCTGACACCCGATGGACCCTGATACCTTCCTGTTGAAGTCCTTCCAACACCGGTATTTCCTGCGGGACCCCCCAATTCAACTCCGGGGACCCTTTCATGGCCTTGTAGTCCCAGAAAATAACATGGAATTCCAATCCCGGATATCTTTTCAATAGGTCATTTTTAGAAGCAAGGACAATGGCAAGGTATCTTTCGACATCTCCTTTTGTCACCAAATTCCATTGGCTGATCAAATTCTTATAAGTGGCGCTTCTATCCACCAGCCCATTGATCATCCTTATCATGGGAGGGTCATCAAAATGACCGGCGAATTTTATTTTTCCGTCTGGGTTTAAGATATATTTAGGACCGTGGTGGTCCCATGCGGATTCACCCGCTGATCTTGCCACATGGAAAAAACCTGTTTGATAGATCGCGTACTTGGGATTACATTCGACTTTCAGCGCAACAAGCCCGTTCTCAATGGCGCTCAACATTTGATGCGGCCCATACCCCGAGAACCCAAAATTATAGACTTGAGTTTTAGCGCCTTGGCTTACAAGAAAAGGCATCGTTTCTTCATCATTTAAGCCTTCCCCGAATGTAAAGGAACATCCAAAAAATAAAACAGCATCGCGGCAACCTTGTCCTTTAAATGAAGGCGTTATCCTTAATCCATCTTTATCGAAGGAATAAACAACATGATAGATCAATTTTCCGTCGAGATAGGCCTGGTCTTGGACCGTTGCGCCTTGTCGCGGGACGTAGCCCAAAATGTCATCAGGGGAAACATAGGCTGGTCCCCTGCCGTGTACTTCATGCTTGAATAAAGAAGCCCCTGCTTCCAAAAGCCCAAAAAAACATAAAAAAATGGCCAAATTCACACTCACCACCTTGGCCAACGGATTTTTTGTTCTTAAGGCAAAAATAGCAAAGCCGAGCCCGATACATATGGCCCATCCAATATACGGATAAGAATATAATCTCCACAACAACACCACGCCCTCCTTCTTTTAATCATACTATAAAGCGATAAAAGGAAAACTTAAAAAAAGGTGACAGGTACATTTAAATAAAGGTGACAGGTACATTTTTCTAATAAATATTAATAGAAAAATGTACCTGTCACCTTTATT
>CAZFON010000096.1:0-6949 GCA_964520185.1 uncultured Planctomycetales bacterium
TGACCTGGTATTCATTGGCCTGATGGGTCAATATGACAACCGGCACGGTAGATCCCTTGTTTTCCTGTTTTTGGCTCACTGAGGCAATGGAGATATTATGCTGTCCCAGTACCGTCGTGATCGATGCCAGGACCCCGGGTTTGTCAATGACCATGAAACGGATATAAAACCTGGTATCCACCTCGTCTATTTTGCTCAAGGACAAATTTTCAACTTCGTCCGCGGGATTAAAGGCCCAAATTACAGCAGGCGCATCGACACGGATACCCAAATTGATAAGGTCAGCTACCACCCCCATCGCCGCGGTCATCTGCCCGGCCCCATGACCTTCAATATAAACATCACCCAACGGATCGGCATCCAGGAAGATGGCATTGTCCACGCCATTGACCGTGGCCAGGCCGTGGTCCTTGGGGATCATGGTGGGATGCACGCGTACATCCAATTTATTGCCTGTTTTCTTGGCAATGGCCAAAAGGCATATGCTCAAACCCAAACTTTCGGCAAATTCAATATCGTCATGGGAAATATGATTGATCCCCTCAACAAAGATGTCCTTAACATTGACGAATTTACCCATGGTGATGAACACCAGGATCGCCAGCTTATAAGCCGCATCCATACCGCTGATATCCAGGGAAGGATTACTTTCGGCATAACCCTTTTCCTGGGCTTCCTTGAGCGCTTGGGCAAAGGTCAACTTGAATTTAGACATGGCTGTCAGGATATAGTTGCAGGTGCCGTTAATGATCCCATAAACGCCGTTGAATTTATTGCCGGCCATGCCTTCCGTTATCGTACGGATGATCGGGATACCTGCCCCTACCGATGATTCAAAAAGGATACTACGGCCATTGGCGTCCGCTTCTTTGAACAATTCCAATCCGCATTCGGCAATAAGGGCCTTATTGGCCGTTACCACGTGCTTCTTGGCCCTGAGGGCTCCCAGGACGATCTCTTTGGCCGGCGAGAGGCCGCCGATCAACTCTACCACCACGTGGATATCAGGATCGTTTAAGACAGCATTGTAGTCCGTGGTCAATAAGGTATGGTCCAGTCCCGGCGGGGTCTTTTTGTTGATACTGCGGTCACATAAAGTCTTGATGACAAAATCAGTTTCATATTTTTCACGCAAGAATTTCCGCCGGCTTTTAAGGGCCTTTACCACTCCCTGGCCGACCACCCCATAACCAATCAAACCGATATTAAGGCAATCCATACGTTTTGATCCTCTATATTGTTTATTCCCCCTCGGGGATACCGTAATTTTCTATTTTCTCAAGAACCACCGCAGCTGCGTCGGGGACTTTTTGGAACTTCACCCGGATCTCGTAAATGATACCAGGGATCTTCTCTTTGCACTCCAAAACAAGGCCCTCCAGCCGGATGACGTCTGAAATAAAGGGGGTTTTCAGATCAATGTCAATAATACCACCCTCTTTTAAATGATGCGTAGATGAGAAATTCATCCCTCCCAGGCTGATATTATTCACCTGGGAAATATCGTGCCCTACCGCTGAGCCGTCTTTCTCTTGATATGTAATAACAAAATTACGGTCAATGCGTACATGTTTACGTCGCTCGTTAATGGGCTCGCTCATAGGTTTGGGCCTTTAAAATATGGTCGGGACGGTGGGGCTTGAACCCACGACCTCTTGAACCCCATTCAAGTGCGCTAATCCAACTGCGCTACGTCCCGTACCAGATTTGATAAAAGATTAAAGATTATACACGAAGAATACCCTGGTGAGAAGGAAAATTGATGTCTAAAGATAACCCGAAGGACTTCATTTTTCCGCTTTCCAAACTAAAATAAGGGAGCTGTCCCAATCCTTATCTTCTAGGAATTTATATTGATAAATCGGATTGTCTTTGAATCTGCTGTAAAACCATTCCTTATCATTTAGCAACAGAAAACGACGGTGCGTCTTTAAAAAATCATCGGCTTTTTGAGTGAACCCATGCAAATAATTGCGGTCAAGAGCTTCCATGATATAAGAATTAAAACGGAAATCAAACCCATGATGGTTGACCTTGTTATTTTGAGGGAAAAAATCCCTATCTTGAATATAAATATACTTACTTTTATCCTGGGCATAATAAAAATACGGCAACATGTCCCCACCTTTCATGCCAACAACGGGTAAATCGGCATAAGGAAGAGAAACCTTTAATCCGGGGACATACTTGGGTTGGAGCGCCAAAGTCAGCATTTTTGCAGCAAATAACCAAATAAAAACTCCCAGCACCACGGTAAAAAATAAATTCACCTTCCTGTCAGAGGCTTTAAGAAAATTGCTCATTTTGGCGCATAACACAGCAAACAAGCAACCTAAAGACAAAACACTGGGTAATAAATACCTGACGACAAAGGATGATGGACCGGTCTGTGAAGCCAACCATGACAACAAAGGAGCAAACAAAAAGGAAACAGCCAAAAAAAGGAATTAAGGGTTCACGTTTATATCAACCATGCCACCCTTTTTATTGCCTGTATTGAAAACAAGCAAGGCCAATACACTCGCCATCACGATGACCAAAAGATAATTAATATCAACAAGCCTCAAAAATAGCATCCCTATCCCCGATATATCCGGTTTTGGGACCCAAAAGCCTTCCTTTAACAAGGACATTTGATGCATCTCTGTGGATAACCATGGAAGAAAAAGAAGGCAGCCTGCCAGGATAGAGACATAAATTTTAGGACGAAAAAGTTTAAAATACCTATCCCGCGCCATAAGGGCTGTAAGCAATAAAGCACAGTACACAAATCCATACAGGTGGGTCAAGACCAATGCCCCGCTGAATAAACCCAAAAGCCATAACAAAGTCATGGATGGGCGCTCCTTACGGCATGCCTCGTAATAGAGATACATCCCTAACGAGCAGATGGCCAAATATAATGCATAGGGGCGGATATTGGACCCCTGATCCAGGACTAAGTCAGAACCTAAAAAAATAAAAAAGGTCGCCAATAGAGCCGGCCAAAACTTGTATATTTTATAAAGGGTGATATAAAACATACTGCAGGCCACACTAATCCCAAGGCAACTGAACAGGCGAAGGGACAAAACCGTTGGGCCGAATATTTTCTCCCAGATCCAGCCAAGGATAAAATACAGCGGCGGGCATTGTTCCAATTGATCGCCAATAGCATGGATCATATGGGGAAAGGAACGGTCAGTCAAAAGACAGGTTGTAATTATTTCATCTATCAAAAGCGATGTTTTTAAGACCCTCAACATGCAAAAGGACACCAAAAGGCAGGTGAATAATAAAGGTGGCAAATAAAGCTGAAGCCTTTCTTTCAAGATCATAAATAAGGGCAAAAGCCCTCTCTCTTTCTTAACCCATATAAATGAAATAAAACGTAATAGCTTTTGGCAACAACCTTACCTTTTTTCGTAAGGCCAAACTTTCCATTTTGGTTTCTGATGAGCCCCGCCCCCAGGCATTCCTCCAGCCTTTTATTGATAAAATCTCTGGAGTTGAAATTTTTAAGTAAACCATCCAGGTCTTTTTCTTTTTCCATTTGCAAGTTCATCAATAATTGACTGGCGAAACTACGGTCGGCTGTGACCGGACCTGCAAATATATATAAAAATGAAAAAAACAAGGCTGCGAACTCCGTATTTAAGGTTGATATGATAAAAACCTCAATGCTGGAGAAAGCATTTAAAAAAAGAAAATAATTGATAAGAAAACCCGAAATGATGGAAGCCGGGATAATGATAATGGAAAAAGACATAATATTTTTATTAGATGAAAATTTTAAAAACAACCAATGAAAATATAAAAAAACCATTATTTGTATCAATAATTCCATCCCGCTATATTTGATATCGTTCATCACTCCTCCTATAGCCTAATACCAAACCACCCATGGATCTGTATCAAAGGCGAATTTTAACTGCTTAAAACCCTTAAAAATCTCTCCCATATCATTGCGCCCGATAAAAAGGACCCCTTTTTTATGCGCCTTTGCAGTAACCCGCTGTATTTTTTCAAATGATTGCAAAACATTCAAAGAAGAAAAAGGCTGGGCAGAATTGAAATATTTTATCGGCGGCAAATCAATATAAAGCACGCATTGGTCCCTGTTCCCATATAGACTTTTAAAGTAATACAACCCCCAACTGACGACCACAAAGACATCATCGTGAGAGTACGGCTTCAACGCTTCATTTAAGGCAACCAATCCATGGGAGACCGCACACTCGTTCGTTGTTTCCTCTCCATTGATCCTAAGGGACCTTAAAGAATAATAAAGACCGAGATTTATCAAAAAAAACACCAGGGTAAATAACAAAACTATTTTCTTATCCCCAAGCTGAGATAAAACGTAAAACACGGCTAAAAGGATAAATGGTAAAGTCAGGACAAGATGGTGCATGGCCCAAACATCTTTATCTTGGGCCATCAATAAAAGCGTTAATATAAAAAGAAATACGTTCAAAACAATAAAACCAGCTCCTGGCGTTCTGCCGCGAAGCCTCCATAGGCCAAAACCCAAAAGCAGGACAAATAAAAAGAGCAGCGATACGCCGCTAGGTGTGAAGAAACTATCCGTGTTAAGAATAAATATCCGATGGGCCGCCAGCAGTGGATTAGCAAAATATTTGAATATCTCCTGAAAATGCCCCCACCATTGGCTGAGGTCCGATAACGGGATGACATGCGTTTCTTGTGAGAAAATCTTATAATATGGCATCCCCTGTCGATCAACAGCATGAAAAAGCAGGAAAATCAACAACCCCAGGACAAAAAACAATAAAAAGACATCCCTAAAAAAATTTTTAATTATTCCAGCCTTCCATATTTGCTTGTTAATTATCAAAAAATAAGCTGTAAGGGAAAAGATCGCCGGCATTAACACAAAATAAAAGACCTTGTTCCAGACGCTCAAGAACATGACCAAGCCAATGGCAAAAGCATATAACCAACTATGTTTTTTGCCGTGAGCAAGCTTTTCGGCCCATTGTTTTGCCAAATAACATATCAAAAAAATGGAAGTTGTCTGGAAAGCCACCGGCCCGGTGTCAACCATATGTTGAAAAGCGTACGGCAGAAATACCGCCAGCATCATCAAGGAGTTAAAGAATCCGACATTAAAGATCTTAAAAACCAAGTAAGCCTGAAGGACCAGCATGAGCAACCCCATGCACCTGGCAGAATAAGGAGAAGGCCAAATTTTAAATAAAGGGTAATACAGGAGGCTGTGGAAACTACCAACGTATTTATAAGACCTTAAAGGAAGATAATTAGGAGGAACAATAGCAAGATCGTACTCTGAACAACTCTCCCTGAAGGTGTTCAATTTGTTCTGAGGATATTCAAGACAGGCGATCGGGTGGTAAGCCAGAAACTCATCAACATTGAAAGGCACAAATTTAAAAAAGACATAAACAAACAACCCCAAAAATAAAAAACTACCCAAAATTTTAAAAACAGCCAAACCTCTCTTCATAGCCTGGACCTTGCGGGTTACATGGGTAAGAAAATTGGAAGCGCGCTTTTATAAAGCTTCAATATCCTGGGGTTTTTCAATATTGAAAACATTAATAGCAGGATCAATGCGCCGGATCAGCCCCTTAAGGACACGACCAGGCCCGATTTCGATAAAATGGGTTATCCCTTGAGAGGCCATGTACTGGACACAATCAACCCAATAAACCGAATGCCTGATCTGACGGCTCAAATTCTCCCTGATCTGTTGAGGATCCCCATGCGGCTGGGCAGTGACATTGCTCAATACCGGGATAACCGGCTGATGAATGGCGGCATCTTTCAAGACTGAAGCAAATTTCGATGCTGCGCTAGCCATCAGGGAAGAGTGAAAGGCCCCGCTTACGGTCAAAGGTATGATCTTCTGGCCTCCGGCAGCCTTAATGGCCTCCATGGCCGCAAGCACTTTCGAAGTCGAACCTGAGATCACAATTTGTTCGTTTGAATTATAATTGGCGATCTCAGCACCGGTTTGAAGGCATATCTCTTTTAATTTATTTTTATCAAAGCCCAAAACTGCGGCCATGCTACCCTGATTTTCCTGGGTTGCTTGTTCCATAAAGGTGGCTCGTTTTTGCACTAACTGTAAAATATCGGAAAAATCCATGGCACCAGAGGCAAAAAGTGCCGCATATTCACCTAAACTGTGTCCGGCCGTAAATTTCACGGAATAATTCTTAAATTTGGGATGGGCCCTGAAAGCCTCAAGGGCAGCGACACTCATTGTCAAAATGGCAGGCTGGCAATAAGCGGTGGACGTCAGTTTTTCTTCCGGCCCTTCGAAGGTCACCTTTGTAAGATTGTTGCCACAAATGTCATCGGCACTATCGAATATGCATTTTGCCTCTCTGGAAGCTTGGTAAAACTCCAGCCCCATACCAACCTTCTGTGCCCCCTGTCCGGGAAAAATCAGAGCGATGTTTGTCATACTCACCATTTGATCACATTGGCAGCACTGACCAAACCAGCGCCAAAGGTCACTAAAACCACATGATCGCCTTTTTTGATCCTTTTTAATTTTCGTGCTTCATACAAGGCCACGGCAATGGAAGCGGCCGACATATTGCCATATTTATCGATGTTGATGAAGATCTTTTCTTTGGGAATGTTCAATTTTTTAGCGACGGCGGTAATGATCCGGTCATTAGCCTGGTGCGGCACGATACAATCGACAGCGCTTTTCTTGATCTTTGCCTTCTTTAAAGCCTGCTCAACCGCATCAGCCATGGAATTAACGGCTATTTTAAAAAGTTCCTGACCCTGCATGAGGACATAGGGCAGCTTGGTCGCGGCCGCGTGGGCCGGGTGAAAAGGACTGCGGCTGTCAGGAGCGATGACCTGCATTAGTTCACCGTGGTCACCGAATGCTTGTAGGAAATCGGCGATGATCCCGCCTGATTTGACTTTGCCTAAAACGCAAGCCCCTGCCCCATCACCGAACAAA
>CAZFON010000097.1:0-6899 GCA_964520185.1 uncultured Planctomycetales bacterium
TATGTTTGGCATAAGCACATTGACCTTTTCGAATTCGTTTATTTACATAAAGAATTTGTTCTACTGTACCTGCAGTTTTTCACGCTATTTCTATCGCTGTCCGGACTTTATTATTTGAACCTGGCAGCGGTGAATATGACAAAACAAAAATGGTCAGGACTGCTGGTGATCTTATTGTTTCTGGCCTCCCAGGGGGAATACCATGCAAGGCTATGGGCCGTCGGCGCCGACGGTTATCTTATTTTCATCTCCGGGATCGTTTTGTTCTTATTTTCAAGATATGTTTCATCCGACGGGGAAAATACCTCAAAAAGAAAATATTTATACCCGTCTTTCCTTTTGGCAGGACTTGGCCTTGCCGGCAAGGTTTCTCTGTTGCCTTTGGGGATATTCCTGTTCTTCTTCTTATCCTATGAGATCAAAAAGAACCGCATTCCCCTGTCCGGGAAACTAAAAGAATTCTTCCTTTGCGCGGCATGCATCATGGCAGGGTTTTTATCTGGGGTCATGGTCATGGGACCGCAGATCCTGAATTTCTTTAATTTTGTATACGTTTCAGCCACCCATCAGGGCCCTTATGAACATGGCGGGCCCGGCTTAAATATCGCCATGACGGCTCAAAATATATCCGGCATCATTCTTCACAATGGATCCTTTATCCTGCTGCTGGTCGTCCTTCAAATCCATCTGTTTTATAAGAAAGCCGGATCAAAAGACCCTCTTGATCCCGTTGGGAAATACGCCATGATCTTCTTTTTGGTACTGGCCAGCGCTTTCATTTATTTAGGGATACTGATCGTCAAACCCCTGGCCATCAGGTACAACATCGTTACCGCTGTTTTGATCTCTTTTGCTCTTTCGATGGCGTTGGACGTCCTGGCAGGGCATAAAAAAATAGCCGTCATCCTTATCTTGACGACGGCGTTAGCAGGGGCCTGTTATCAGCGCCTGTTTGCCTACCAAAGGCTGCTTTTGAACACTGAACAGGCTGACCAGGACATGGAAAACCTCATCAAAAAGCACCACATCGATATCCATAAAGACATTATCCTGTTCGATTCAGGGTCGATAAAAAACAAAAACATTTACTTTTTATACGGGAATATGTTTGCCGGCGATGCGTTCAAGGAGGTGCTGCTGAAATATCAACCCAACATTTTTATCCTGAGCAAACACAAAGACACGATCTATGGTTACACGGGATGGCACCCCATCAGGAAAGACTGGCAGTTCGCGATCATCTCAAAACACCAGGCACTAAAGTATCCCTACGAAAAAAGGTTAAGAGCCCGGGTGCTGGACATCCAGGGGAATTCCTATCTTTTGACCCCTCAATGACAAGCTATGATCTGAAATATTTCCTGGCGAGGGCTTCGTCTTTCCGGATTTGAAGAATGAGGTCTAAGGAAGAGGCAAATTTCTTTTCGTTGCGGATCTTCTTCAAAAATTCCACCTTCAGGCGGCGGTCATAAATATCCTTTGAAAAATCAAGGATATGAACTTCCAAAAATAAGGGTGAACCTTTTTTCTCAAAAGAAGGCCGTGTACCGATATTGGCCAGGCCTGAATATGTTTTGGCCCCTATAAAAACCCTGACCACATAAACGCCTTGCGGAGGGAAAATGTCTTGTTCACAATCAATATTAGCCGTGGGGAAACCCAAGGTCCGCCCACGCTTTGAGCCTTTGACCACCACCCCACAAACCGATACCTCCCTGCCCAACAATTGCTTTGCCTCTTTTAATTTCCCTGCCCCCATGAGCTGGCGGATCCGCGTGGAACTGATGGGCTTGCCTCCTTCTTTAAGTGCCGGCACAGCATGCATCTCAAAACCATATTGGGAAGAAAGCCTTTGAAATAAAGCAGCATCTCCGCTCCTGTTCTTGCCAAAACGAAAATCTTCACCGACAAATACGGCTTTGAGGCCTAATTTTTTGACCAAGGTATCTGCAATGTATTTTTCCGGCGCAATGCGCGCAAAAGACCAGGTAAAGCGCACCACCAAACACACATCAACACCCAAACGCCTGATCGACTCAAAACGCTCCTGCAAAGAACTCAAGTATCCTAAGGGGATATCAGGCCGCAGAACATGGGCCGGGTGGGGGAAAAAAGTAATAACAACAGGCTTGAGCCTCCTGCGGCGGGCAGTGGCAAGCATCTGTTTGATCAGGTATTGATGACCGCGATGCATCCCGTCGAAAATACCGATGGCTGCACAGGTATTTTTCAAGCGCAACTTAAAAGCGCCACTTAAATATATGACCTTCATTTAAATGTTCCAAATCAACGGCATCTTTAATATCAAAAGGCCCGACCTTGGTCCGTTCAATCTGGGATATGCACGCACCACTGCCCAGGACCTCGCCAACATCCTCGGCCAACTGTCGCACATAGGTCCCTTTAGAGCAGCTCATCAGGAATTCAACTTCCGGCAGACGGCATTGCAATATCTTCAATTCATGCACACGCACCAGGCGGGCCTGTCTTTCTACATCCTTGCCCTGACGGGCTATTTTGTACAAACGTTCCCCCTGATGCTTGACCGCAGAGACCATCGGCGGCTTTTGCTCGATCTCGCCTGTAAAGGTTTCCAATACCTTCTTAATGGACTCCTCGGTAATACCTTCATAAGGCCTCTCCAGCAAGGTCTTGCCTGTAATATCGGCGGTCGTGGTTTTAAGACCCAGACGCAGGGTTGCCCGGTAGGTCTTATCAAAGGCCACGAATTTATCAAAAAGCTTGGTGGAAGGGCCCAGCAAAATGACCAGGACACCGGTGGCCATGGGATCAAGCGTCCCTGCATGGCCCACCCGTCGCATATTGAACGTGCGGCGGACAAATCCCACCACATCGTGGGAAGTGATCCCCGCCGGTTTATTGACCAGGACAATGCCTTCTATAGCAGTATGCAACATCATATCCTTTGATGGATGGCGGAACAAATTATTTTCTGCGCCGAAGCAAGAGAACCGTTAATTTTGCAGCCCGCGGCTTTGATATGTCCCCCGCCCTCGAATTGCTTGGCCAGGCTGGCCACATCAAAACAATTTTGACTGCGCAGGTTGACCCGCACCTCGCCGGGTTTTAATTCCGTCAGGATCACCACCACCTCGATACCTTCGGTTGAACGTAAAAAAGCGAATATTTTTTCATTCAAATCAAAGCTGCTGGAAAAACGGTCTTTGTCGGCCTTGGTCAGGGTCACGCAATACACCCTGTTGTTGTCCAGCAAACGGGCCCGGTGAATGAGGTCGGTAAAATTTTTCATATCCGCCACGGGAATTCCCACATAAAGGCGGCGGTACATCTCCGCCGCTGAAAACTTGAAAGCCATCAGCCGGGCCGCGACCTTATGGCTGTGCGCAGAGGTGTTATCATAACGGAAGGACCCTGTGTCCGTCATTATCCCCGCATAAAGAAGGACCGCCAGATCTTTATTCAGCGGATAACCGGCATTCTCGAAGAAATTGAATAACATTTCACATGTGGAAGACGCCGTGGGCACAACCACATTAATGGTCCCAAAGCCCTCATTGGTCACATGATGGTCTATGTTGACCAGGGGTTTGCTGTCTTGAATATAATCAATGACCCCGCCCACGCGCTTGAGGTCGGCACAATCCAGCACGATGGCGGCATCATAATCAAATTTCTTGGTGCCGCCGATCTTCTTAAAGGAAGAGGAGCCGGGCAGGAATCTAAGCCATTGCGGGCAGGCGTCTTCATTAAACACCTGTGGCTTCTTACCCAGGCTTTTTAAATACATGGCCATGGTCAAGACGGAAGCAATGGCATCCGCATCGGGATTGTGGTGGGTCGTCACCAAAAACTTCCGGTGACGGCGAATGACATTTAATACATTCTTATAGGAATTCATCCTTTACGATCCCTCCTGGGCCGGTTTTAATTTTTTGATCTCTTCCAAAACCTTATCAACATCAGCGGCATATTTGACGCTTTTATCATAAATGAACTGGAATTGAGGCGTATAGCGCAAGGCGAGGCGATGGCCGATCAGTTTACGGATAAACCCGCGGCAGTCAATAAAGGCCTGTGTGGTTGCCGCAATGTCCTTCGGATTATCAGAAAGCATGCTGAATTTGACCCTGCAATGCTGAAGGTCCTTGCTGGTATCCACATTCATGATGGTAACAAAAGAAATCCTGGGATCACCGATCTCTCCGTATTCGAGGATGATGCCCAGTTCCCGTTTGATGGTTGAATTGATCTTTTCGATACGCATTTTTACGACTCCTGCTTATAAGCCTTCCATGATCTTAAACATTTGACCGCATCAAGAGATTTGGGCTCTTTAAGTATCTTATTAAAGTCTTTACGATACCTCTGCGGCTTGATTGTATCAAGTACTTTCATGGCAATGGCGGATTTTAATAGCTTTAACGTTTTAGCTTCCATCCTGAAACCTAAACGTGCTTTGAACCTTGCTGCCCGCAGGATCCGCGTGGGATCATCCACGAAACTTTTATCATGCAGCACACGGATCCTTCTGAGTTTGAGGTCCGCGAGCCCATCATAGGGATCGACGATCTTTCCCCAGGTCATTGGATCAAGGGAAACGGCCATGGCATTGATCGTAAAATCACGGCGGAAAAGATCATCCTTGATGCCTGATGGCTTGACCTTGGGAAAAGCCCCTCCCCGGGTGTAGGTTTCGCTGCGTGCGGTTGCAAAATCAACCAGGATACCATCAGCCAAACGGACAGCGGCTGTCTTAAAGGCCGGATGCCGTACGACATGAGCACCACGGTGCGCTTGCGCAAAACTATCCGCCAGACGGATGGCATTGCCCTCAACGGTAAAATCGAGATCGATATGCGGATGCTTTAGCACCAGGTCTCTCACCGGCCCGCCGACCAAATAGGCTTTCATGCCGTGAGCTTGGGCCAACCGGCCGACTGAACGGACCAGGTCTAAATATTTCGGATCTAAAAAGGACAGTAAATGTTGTGACATCATACTTTAGCCGCGCGGATGAAATTGTTTATGCACGCTTTTCAAACGTTCTTTGTCAATGTGCGTATAAATCTGGGTCGTGGAGATATCCGCGTGGCCCAACATTTCCTGAACCGAACGCAAATCCGCGCCGTGTTCCAATAAATGGGTCGCAAAAGTGTGACGCAGCGTATGCGGCTTGATCGGCTTTTTGATATTGGCCTTGCGCGCATAAAATTTGATCACGGCCCACAAGCTCTGGCGGCTGATCCTTTTACCCGAACGGCTTAAAAATAAAATATCAGTTACCCCTCTTTTTAATAATTCAGGACGGGCTTTTATCAAATATTTCTGCAGGGCTTCGCGGGCCTTCATGCCCAAAGGGATGAGCCGCTCCTTGCTGCCCTTACCCACAGCCCGCACATAACCCACCTCATAATTGATGCTGGTGGTCTTCAGGTCTGAAAGTTCCGAGACCCTCAAGCCACTGGCATAAAAAATTTCCAATATAGCCGCATCCCTGATCTGCTGAGCTTTCTTACCCGATGCCGCCCCGATCATGGACTCGATCTCCGCCTGGGTCAGGACCGCAGGTATCCTCATCCACAATTTCGGCGTATCCACCAGGGTCGTGGGGTCCTCCTTGGCCAAGCCTTCCCTTACTAAAAAGCGATGGAACATCTTGACCGCTGCCAGATTACGGCAGATGCTGGAAGGCGACATTTCATTCTTTTTTAGATCAAACATGAAATTGGAAACATGCTCGCGCTTGACCGATGCCGAGTTATTGACGCCTTTTTGGGAAAGATATCCGATATATTTATCCAGGTCCCGGCGGTAGGCTAAGAGAGTATTGTTGGCGAGCCCGCGCTCAACGGAGAGATAATTCATGAACTCGTCGATAAATTCTCTCATGAGAAATCAGCTTCCCGCTTTCCCTGCTCCTCCGGCAGGCGCGGCAGGCAAAGCAGGCGGCATTGTTTTCACAAAATGCCCCTTGATCCTGTCAGCGCGCAGATGGTCGCGCAAATACCTGTCAAAGGCGCGCAGATCGCTTTGGATACGGGACACATTGCGCGCCCGCCAATCATAAATCAGGGAAGACTGGTAGTAATCCAAATATGAAGCCAATTTGTCCAAATTCGCCTGGGTAGGAGCGTCCACGAGCGGCTTCATCTGGGTTATATGATTTGTGACCTGAGAGATGATGTAATGGGTATAACGGGCAGTATTTCGATCGTCGATGGCTGTCCAAAGGTCCTTATACCAGGCCTTGATCAGGTCGTAGTGCCCATTATAATTCCTGCGCGGGTCGAGTTCCGGCGACGGATATTCTTCAGGCTCAAGAACGGGCACAAAGGTTTGGTCCTCGCTGCCCTTTTTCTTACGGATAAACTTTTGTTTCAGCGTATCACAAGAACTTAATGAAAGGCTCAATACCAGAAGTCCTGCAATAACAAAAATTCCCCTACCGTAGGTCCTGACATTAACCATGCACCGTCTCCTCAAATTGCTTTTGATTAAGTATGGTGATGCCCAGTTCTTTTGCTTTCGCAAGCTTGGAGCCAGGCTCACGACCGACCACCAAGTAATCCAGGTTCCTGCTGACGGCTGAAATCACCTTGCCGCCCTGATCTTCGACCCACGAGCTTGCCTCATCACGCGTCACACCGTCAAGCTCACCGGTGAATAAAAATTTTTTCCCTTCCAGGCGATGCCCGGAGGAACGCCTTAAATTTTCTGAAAAATTAAGCCCCGCCTCTTTAAATTTGACCAATAATTTTTTGACCTGCGGCTGCTTAAAATACTCGTCCACCGATTCGGCCATCACCGGCCCGACCTCATGAATGGCCTGCAGTTGGGAGACTGATGCATTTATAATAGCATCCAGGGTGCCGAAATGCCCAGCTAAATTTACGGCAGCTTTGATGCCCACCGTGGGG
>CAZFON010000098.1:0-6812 GCA_964520185.1 uncultured Planctomycetales bacterium
CCTGATGCCTTCTGAGGCTCCGAAAGGGTTTTCCAAGCAGGACATCCTCGATGGTAAAATGTACGCGGTGTTGGCCTATCTGTCCATTTTTTGCATTATCCCCCTGATCCTCAAGAAAAATAACGCCTTTGTCTTGGACCATGGCCGCCAGGGCCTGGTGCTTTTTGTGGCTGAAGTAGCCACCCTGGTTATCAGCATTGCCATTCCCTTTGTTTTCAGGCCCTTTTTGTTCATTCTTTTTGCTTTTTCGTTTTGGGGGATGGTCTGTGCCATCCAGGGCCAAACGGTAGAGTTGCCGTTTGTTGCCAGGATCGCTGAAAAGATCACCATTTGAATATGTTGAACAAAATTATTAACACCCTTAAAGAGGTTTTTTGGATCAAACCTTCGCGCAGGAAATCAAGACCAGTCCGTCGTAAGAACGCCCGAAAACCCGTAGTTAAGAAAAAAGTTTCTAGGAAGGTCCCCCAAAGATCAGTAGCAAAGCCCAAGCCCAAAGTCCTTAAAGTCAAAGCCGTCAAGGCTCCTAAATCCAAGATAATTATCGACCCTTCCTTGACAGAGGTAGGCGCCATTACCCATTATTTTGACCGTATTAAGGTTTGTGTGGTCAAGGTGACCTATGGGACGATTTTGATCGGGGACAAGCTGACCGTTTTTGGGCCTAAAACCAAGTTTGTCCAGAAAGTTTGGTCTATGCAAGTTGAAAGCGAAGATGTCAAGGTGGCTAAAAAGGGCCAATTGATAGGTATCAAAGTAGATAAGCTTGTCCATGTAGGGGATAAAGTCTACAAATAAAGGTGACAGGTACATTTTTCTTTCCAAATATAAATAGAAAAATGTACCTGTCACCTTTATTTATGTCACATTTTTTACCTGTCACCTTTATTCAAAATGTGTTATATTTGTATTGATCACCTCGAAGAAGGGTATCGATGAACGCCAAAGGCCAAAATGTAATTGAGTATATTTTAATGGTGACCGCTGTGGTTGTGGTCTGCATTTGGTTTTTCAGCAGAGGCCCCATGAGTCAAAGCGTCAATACCAGCCTTAATAGCATGATCAAAGAGATCAATAATATCAATAGCGAAATCCAGTACCAGCTATGAAAAAGAGCCACCAAAAGCTGGTTGGCCGTTACCTGCTTTGGGCGTATAAGACCACCAGGGAAAGCTTTGAGCGCATCGAGCGCAAGACCACCCAATTGCTCGTCGATGAATATATCCTCGATTATTTTTCGAAGCATAAATTCGCCGTCCCACAGGAATTCAAGGACTACATCGCCCAAAAACGCCGGGATGAAAAGAAATTAAAGTCGCATCCGGAATATGTTTACCTCAAGAACCGCCTGGCTGCTATTGAAGCTGCGATAAAACATTTTTTAGGGGCCAAGGAATGGGGACGCCTGCAAGCCCTCTATGAGCAGGAATTTACCCGCCGTATCCTGGAATCAAGGGAGCATTAAAAAGACCGCGAGGATTGCTGCGAGAGGTCCTGCATTTTCTGCTTCATATTATCCATCAGTTGTTTTCGCTTCGCTTCAGTATCTTCGATCGTTTTTTGTTCCTGGGCTTGGACCACGGAAGAATCCACTGCCGCAGGGGAACGGCTGCTGAAGGGTTTGGAGATCCCGCCGATGATCCCTAAGAAAACACCCAGGACCCAGATACCGGCTACGGCTAGAACAACGATGATTCCTATATTCAGGTTCATATATGTAGTATATAATAAAGCCGTTATGTTGAGAACATTGTTTTTATTTTCATGGATTATTTTTGCTCTGGGCGCAGAGGCTTATGGAGGTATAGAAATTTATGTGAATGGGCATAAGTTCACTTCCATCCAGGCCTATGCCCAATGGGAAAGGTCCAGGACCAAAACCATCTTAGTCAACCCCAAAATACCTATTGACCAGGTCCAACATAAATTATATGTGTTAAGTATAGAGAGCGGTATCGCCCGCGCTTTAAAGGAGTTTTACCAGCCCCATGATTTCTCCATGTTTAGGCGGCTTGAAATTTATCCGCAACAGTTACAAAGGGCCATTCAGCAGGCAGTTACGGCTTCAACCACCCCCAAATTACTGATCGTTGAATCCGGCAAGATCCGCATCCTGGATTTGAGGTGATGATTTTTTAACGCTTGACTATTGGGAAGGCCAAAGGTATAATTTCCACTTCTTATAGGAAAAGATAAAAAAGGCAAGGGGGAATGCCCCCGCGCGAATTAAAGGAGGTAGTAAAGTTGGCTATAGTAAAGGAAGTAAAAACAGAGGTCATTAATCGTTTCAAGACCCATGCTAAGGACACGGGTTCTGCTCCAGTCCAGATTGCCGTACTCACGGAACAGATCAACCAGCTCAACGAGCATTTTAAATCCCACAAGAAGGATTTCCATTCCCGCCGTGGCATGCTGATGCTCATCGGTCGCCGTCGCCGTCTTTTGGATTATCTCCAAAAGCAGGATCCTAAGAAATACGAAGAAACGATCAACAAGCTTGATTTACGTAAGTAATTTTATTGGGTAAAGGCAAGCTTCGTTTTCTTTATATTTCTTAAGAATTGCGAAGATTCCTTTTGCCTGCTCAAAAATAGTTATACTTTTACAATGCAGCAAGAAAGGGTCTTAATATGGCACACGCGCGTATGGAAATCCCATTTGGATCTTCCAATCTAATCATTGAATCAGGTAAAGTTGCTAAACAAGCCAACGGGGCTGTTACCGTCACTGCTGGCGGTACCGTAGTCCTGGCCACGGCCTGTATGGCTAAAAAGCCGAGAGAGGGAATAGATTTTTTCCCTTTGACGGTCGAGTATCAGGAAAAAACTTATTCTGCAGGCAGGATCCCGGGAGGTTTCTTTAAACGTGAAGGCCGTTCAACGGAGCGCGAAATTTTAGTCTCCCGTTTGATCGACCGTTCCGTGCGTCCGTTATTCCCGGCCGCCTGTCTTAATGAAGTACAGATCGTGGTATCTGTGCTGAGCCATGACGGGGAAAATGACCCGGACATCCTCGCGATGATCGGCGCTTCTGCCGCTTTGATGGTCTCAGACATCCCTTTTGATGGTCCTATAGGTGCGACCAGAGTATGCCAGATCGATGGTCAACTGGTGGCTAATCCTACCTTTGCCCAGCGTAAAGAAAAGAATACCATGGACCTGGTGGTGGCGGGCTGGGGTGATGGCATCGTCATGATCGAGGGCGAAGCCAAGGAGGTCCCTGAACCGCAAGTTTTGGAAGGTTTAAAATTTGCTCTAAAGGATCTGCAGGCTTCCAAAGATGCCCAGAAGAAACTGGCCAAAGAGATCGGAAAACCTAAGACCAAGATCCCGCTGCTGACGGCCAATCCTGCTTTTGTGGCCCATTTGCGTGAACTGGCCTTGAGCCCGTTGAATGATGCCTATACAAAGATCGCTGACAAATTAGAACGCCAGGACGCGGTCAATGCCTTATTTGAAAAACTGTCCAAGGATGTAAGCGTCTATGCCCAGTTTAATACTGAAGGGCATGAGATCAGTGCTTCTGATGTGACCCTTCAGTTTGAGGCGCTGCAATATGAAGTCATTCGTAACAATGTTTTTGATAAAGGAGTCCGGGCTGATGGACGTGGTTTAAAAGATATCCGTCAGCTTGATTGTGAGATCGGTGTCCTGCCGCGTACACATGGTTCATCCCTGTTTACCCGCGGACAAACCCAAAGTCTGGGTATTGTCACACTCGGTACCAAGGACGATGAGCAATTAGTTGAGGGTCTGGAAGAAACCACCTATAAGACCTTTATGCTGCATTATAATTTTCCTTCTTTCAGCGTGGGTGAAACCAAGCCCATGCGCGGACCAGGCCGTCGAGAGATAGGCCATGGCGCATTGGCTAAAAAGGCCATCAGTGCGGTCCTTCCTACAAAAGATGAGTTTCCTTATACCATCCGCGTTGTTTCTGAGATCCTGGAATCCAACGGTTCCTCATCCATGGCCTCAGTGTGTGCCGGATGTTTGGCGCTCATGGATGCAGGTGTTCCGATCAAGGCCCCGGTTGCAGGTATTTCCGTCGGGCTTATTTCTGATGAGAAAAGAAAGGTCTTGATCACCGACATTATGGGCTTGGAAGACCATTTCGGGGATATGGATTTCAAGGTGGCAGGTTCGAGAGAGGGCGTTAACGCCATCCAGCTGGACCTCAAGATCAAGCAATTATCTATCGAGCTTTTGGAAAAGGCCGTTGCTCAGGCCAGGGAAGCCCGCATGATCATTTTGGACAAGATGCAGGAAGTTTGTCCCAAGCCGAAGGCCGAACTTTCGCCTTTTGCTCCCCGCATCGTGACCCTGCAGATACCGCAGGAGAAGATCGGCGAGGTCATAGGGCCGGGCGGCAAGACCATCCGCAAGATGATCGAATCAAGCGGGGTCACTTCCATTGACATTGAAGAAGATGGTAAGGTGATCGTTGCCTCTCCCAACCAGGATGCTCTCCAGGCAGCTGTTGATATGATAAAATCTTTGACCGAAGAACCTGAGATTGGTAAAATCTATGATGCAACGGTCAAGCGTGTCATGAATTTCGGAGCTTTTGTGGAGTTTTTGCCGGGGCGTGAAGGCCTGGTGCACGTTTCCGAGATCGCTAACAAATTCGTCAAAGATGTCAACGATGTGGTCAAGGTTGGTGATACTTTTAAGGTCAAGCTCATGGAAAAAGACGAGATGGGCCGCTTTAACCTGAGCAAAAAGCAAGCCGAATAAGAGACTTAACTTAGAATGAAGCTCGAACATCTCAATGAGATCAAGGGCATTGTGATTTTGGCCTTAAGCCTCATTCTCTTGGCCAGCCTTGTATCTTTCACTTCTGCAGACCTTTCCTGGTTTTCCTCCAGGCCGAATCTCCATGTGCAAAACTGGATAGGGATCGCCGGCGCTTATATGGCCGGCACTTTTTTTTTCCTGGTCGGCTACAGCTCTTATTTTTTAGTGGGCATCGGTGTATTTTTCAGCTGGAACAAATTCACCTCAAGGGACCTTCCTTTTAATTTCTTCAAATTTCTAAGTATCCTTATCTTGTTTGCCGTTGCCGCTGGATTGCTCAGTTTTTTTGCCGGGAATAACGGCGGGGCCCAATTTGTCGGTGGGGGGATCATCGGCGTTGTTTTCAGCGGATTTTTGGTGAGTTATTTCCAGCCTATGGGCGCTTTGATCATTTTGCTCACCCTGGGGGCCTTGGCTTTGGTCGTGACAGGCGAGTTTTTAGTCTCACCTTTTTTTGTTTGGCTGGGCAAGGGGATCTGGAATATCTTTCAGAGGTTTTTAAAAGGGGTGCCTTTACCTAAAGCACCAAAGCGCCCTTCCCGTCAGCCTGATCCTGCCCAGTATTTTAAAAAACAGGAAGCCCAGGAAGCCAAGCTTGAGGAGGCGCGCACGGTCCCGCCTCCGGCAGTGGTCAAACCTGTCGCCACCGCGCTTAAGCCCAATATCCATATCGTTGCACCGCCCAAACCTAAGGCTGAAACCACCGAAGTTGCTGCGCCGGCAGTTCCTGTTAAGAAAATAGGCGAATACCATCTGCCGAGCATGGAATTGCTCAAAGATCCACCGAAGATTTCCGATGACAAGATCCAGGAAAGGCTGATGAACGGTGCCAAGATCATCGAAGAAACTTTGTCTGATTTCGGCATCAATGTCAAGGTCGCGGACATTGAAAGAGGTCCGGTTATCACCCGTTATGAATTGCAGCCGGGCCCAGGCATCAAGGTCCAGAGCATTTCCGGTCTGGCTGATAATTTGGCCATGGCTCTAAGCGCCTCAGCGGTGCGTATTTTAGCGCCTATCCCCGGTAAGAACCGTGTCGGTATTGAAGTGCCTAATGGTTTATCAGCCGCGGTCTTTTTGAAAGACGTGCTCTCCGGCGCGCGTTCGCGGCCGGTAGTCTCAAAGACGGATTTGGCCATAGGTAAAGACACTTCAGGCCAGCCGTTGATCATGGACCTGGCAGATATGCCGCATCTTCTTGTTGCAGGGACCACCGGCTCCGGCAAAACAGTTTGCTTAAATAGTTTAATAATGTCCATCTTGTACAATGCTTCCCCCTCGGAGGTCAAATTCATCATGATCGACCCCAAGATGGTGGAGATGATTCCTTATAACGATCTGCCGCATCTATTGTGTCCCGTTGTTACCGATGCGAAGAAAGCGACACCCGCCCTTAATTGGCTGGTGATGGAGATGGAGTCCCGCTATAAATCATTTAACAAGGAAGCAGTGCGAAATATCAAAGGCTACCATGCCAAGGGCTTGCAGATGCCTTACATCGTGGTGGTGGTTGATGAGCTGGCAGACCTCATGCAGGTCTCAGCCAAGACCGTGGAAGGCGCTATTACCCGCCTGGCACAATTGGCGCGCGCAACGGGGATCCATTTGATCCTGGCCACCCAGCGTCCGTCGGTGGATGTCATTACCGGTGTCATCAAGGCCAATTTTTCTTCCAGGATATCTTTTAAGGTCGCTTCCAAGGTGGATTCCCGCACGGTGCTGGACACCAATGGCGCAGAAACCCTTTTGGGTAAGGGGGATTTCCTTTTTATGAAGACCGGTGAGCCCAAGCCCATCCGTGGACAGTGCTGTTATGTTTCGGATGAAGAGATCACCAATGTCATTGATTTTATTAAAAAACAAGGCCAGCCGGAGTATAATGAAACCGTGCTCAAGCCCCAACCCTCCGCAGGGATGGGGGCTAATGATGAAAAAGATGAAATGTACGATGAAGCGGTCAAGGTGGTGATCGAAACCAACCAGGCATCGGTAACGATCTTGCAGCGCCGCCTGCGC
>CAZFON010000099.1:0-6698 GCA_964520185.1 uncultured Planctomycetales bacterium
CAAATAGGAACACATACGATAAGATGATAAAAACACCAAAGCAGGTATAGGACTTGGTATAAAAACCTAAAAGTCCGCAGACAACGCTAAAGAACAATGATCTATAAGAAAAGTTGCAAAACCAGGGAATAAAAACGGTTAAAAGAAAGAAAAAGGTGCCTACACCACCCGGATCAATGACCGCGGTGCTCGTGCCGGGATACAATAAAGAAGCATAAAACATCAAAACTGCCCAACCATTCAATAAAAAAGGGACCTGCTCTTTTTTCAATACGAAAAAAATGAGTAAACAGGAAGCTAAAACAAAAAATGCCGAAACGATACGGTGAACGAGAATGCCGGTGCCGAATAATTTGGACCATGGCCATACCAAAAGGGGATAAACGATCCCATACTGGTTCATCACCCGCGGCTGTAAGGACATATCATAAGGATTAAGGCCTTTGACCAAAGCGTCGGTACTGGTCATCATGGCACCTTCCCTGAGGGAAACGGAATAGGGGAAAACGACCAAATGATAATGGTAAAGCAGGAGACGGACGGCAAAAAAAACGAGGCACAAGGCGAAAATAAACTTAGCAATGCGGTAAGACAAAGCTAAAAACTTTTCCATATTTGGATATTATAACTCAAATTAATCATTGACGGGCAAAATAAAGAAAATAGAATAAAGGTATGTCAAATAATTTTGAAGAACGCCGGGACAGTGTACGGGCCAAAAGGATCATTACAGTCCGCCATCGCCTGATCAAACACAGCAACCGAAAAGCCGGCCACGCCCTCTGGCAATTGGCCACCACGGAAAACATGTCCTTGAGCGGCCTGCTGTTCGTCAGCGCCCTGCCTTACCACCGGGACGATATCGTCGAGCTGCAAGTGGTCATGTCCGGCATCTTGGATATTTTTAACGGGTATGGCAAGGTCGTACGCTCGTCGCACCATAAAGGCGGCAATTACCAGATCGCCGTCAGGTACGTTGATCTGAAAGCAAAACGCCGGCCGGCCAAATCACTCTTGATCTCCCGCAAATAAATCAAGGATAATCAGATGCGATCCGACACTTATCGATGGCAAATGGCCTGGTGGATGGTATTTGCCTTTGTGGTCTGGGTCATTGCTTTCCGGGGTTTTTTGTCATCCGCCTTCGCTCTTACCAGCGACGCCATCTCTTACTACGATCATACCAAATTCTTCATTGAGAACCTTAAAGTAGGCGTCTACCCTTTATGGGACCCTTTTTGGTATAACGGGGTGCCTAATGATTTTTTCCTCAGACGCATCGGCGCTTTTAATCCATTCTATCTGATCATTTTATTGATCCACTCCATTGGCATTCCTTACACCTTATCTTACCTGTGGGGTTTGGCCCTTTACTACTGGGGCGGGGCGATCGCTTTTTATTTATTGGCCATGCGCCTTTACCATGACCGTCTCATGGCTTATGCCGGATATCTGATGCTTTTATTTTCCGCGCTCGGCACCCGGCTTTTTGATTCCTATATGATGTTGGTGACCGTACCCCTGATCTGGTTCTTTTATTTTCTAACGGCCTTCAGCCAGAAACCGCAAAAAACTTATCTTTTAGGCATGGTCCTTTGCTTCATCGTCCTGGCAGGAACATATATCCCGTTCTACTTCCTGATCATCCTGGGTTTCTTTATCGTTTTTTTCATGCTTTTTTATTTCGACCAGATCCCCAAGCTATGGGAACTCTACAGGGCGTTCTTCAACAAAAACAAGATATTGGCTTTCTTCTGCCTCCTGACTTTGGCCTTTTCTTTTGTCCCGACCATCAATTTCTTTATGGAGGCCGGCAATGGCCAGATCGCCATGCCTTTGCGGCATGGAGGCGAGCTCACGGGCCATGCCTTGACCGTTCCCCATCAAACCCTGGATTGGGGCGCTGTGGAAGACTTGACTTATTCCGCTTTTTTCTCTAATTTAAAATTATATAAATTTGCCGTTGTTTACGTGCCGTTCTTTTTCATCATCCCGCTACTCCTGGGATGTATCGGCCGCATCAGCCGCCTGGCGGCTTTCTTCTTCTTCCTGGGAATAACGCTTTTTTGCTGCATAGTACCCCACGGGCTTAGGGCTTATGATTTCTTTTATCCGCATGTGTTCTTCTTAAAATATTTCCGCAACTTACATTTTTTTATCTGGTTTTTCCTTATTCCTTTATTTATCCTGCTGGTTTTGGAGCACTGGCGTATGTTCACACAAGCCATGCAAAATTCTTTAAACCTGCGCCTGCCTTGGGCAGGCTGCATCTGTGTTGTGCACGCAGCTGCTTTTATTTTTGTATGGTGGCGCCATGATGCCGTTGTCAGCACCTACATCATGATCTCCTTAAGCCTCATTTTCTGGCTTCTCTTGGCTTTAAGACAAATGAAGCCTCATGGATGGGCCATTGCCTTATTGACCCTGGCTGTCCTGGTCCAACCACTGGAGGCCTATCATTATTTCTCTTTGAAGGCAGATGGTTACTCAGGAGCCTACAACTACGATTTTTCTTATACCACATTAAAGATCAAAGACCCCCTCAAGGATGTCCCTGTTTCCAAAGATATGCTTTATTACATCTCAAAACCTTATGATTTTATTTATCAAAATATCAGCAATAAGGCCCTGGCCAACTATTTGCAATATAAATTCCTGCTGGTCGATCACCTGCAGCCCCTTCAAGAGCCTTTGTCCATCAATGCCCTGGAACATCTTTTTCTAACAGGAGAGAACAAAGCCATTGTTTATAATAATACCGTTAAATTAGACGGGGATGACCCGCATCCGCCTTCGGGCGCCCAATTCATCGACAAAAATACCAGGGGATTTAAAGTATTGTCTTTTAATGCCAACCACTTAAAAATAAGTCTTAACCTGCCGTATGAAAAATTCCTTGTCTATAACGACAGTTACGACCCCTATTGGCAGGTCAGCATCAACCATCAAGCGCAGCCTCTTTATAAAACCAACGGAGCTTTCAAAGGGCTTTGGGTCCCTGCCGGCGAAAACATCATTGATTTCACTTACGGATGCTGGTGGCAATATGCCATGAACATTCTTTTATCTGTTCTGGCTTTGGCTGTTCTGGTTGGCATGATCGGGTGGGCCTTATGTTAAAGTTCATTTTAACCAGGGCTGTGGTTCTCTACCTTGCTTGTTTTTTCCTGCTGTGGCGCATGGTGGACTACCATCAATTGGCTGACAATGCCATTAACCAGACCATGAGCCGCTTGACCCCGCCCATGGATTATTTTGCCGAATTCGTCGACAAAGAAAGCCATTATAACCGTTTTAAATTGATGAATTGTCTCAATTACCACAAGGCCGTGGCCCATTTTTACCCTTTCCAGGGAGCGGAAGCCTATGGCATGCTGGGCTTTTGTAATGAACGTTTAGGGCAGGAGTCCCAAGCCATCACGTCCCTGCAAAAAGCCATTGCATTAAATCCTGATTATTTCTGGCCTTACTATAACCTTGGCGTCATTTTCTACCGGGAATCCCAATATTCGCAGGCAAAAGATTATTTAAGCCAGGCCCTTGAACAAGACCCGGTCAAGACCATTGTCCTTCTTTCCAGATCCAAGGTTTACAATGACGTTAATTTAAGCAGGCAGCAAGGCCCGACCGATTATTTTGAAGGCCTTAAGGAAGGCCGTGTGGAGGCTTATCTGTTACTGAAGTCGATAGAGTTACAGCAGCAGGGAAACCCTGAAGTAAAAGATTATTTAAAGCCCAGGGTGCGTTTCTTCTAATTCCTTTTCAGGATAAATACCCCGTGATTGTCCGCCCAACCGGGGTTGCGTTGCAGGTCGCCGCCCTGGCGATAAGCCTGCGTAAAATTATCTCCTACATATTTGGCGAGCAGGGGGCAATAGGTCACCCCGAAAATGCCCAGATCTTCTTCCATTGAAATAATACGCGATGACATCAGCACATAATTGACATGATGTGCTTCAAGCTCCTTGATCACGGATATTTCCTGTTCCTGGGGAATTTTGATATGGTCAAAGAAAATAAGCTGACGGGTGGGCGTTAATTGTCCGGTCAAATAATAGTAAAGGCAATCATAAGGAAGGGCAAAGAACACATCATTGGAAGTAAGATGAGTGTTCAGCCAATCCGTGGTCTGGTTAACTGTTTCCACCCACTGCGGCTCATTGCCCACATAGATCTGGCCGCGTTCCATGCTTAAAAAATGCTCCGGTCTTTTTTGAGCCTGGATCTGGTCAATATGCGTGATGCAGCCGAAAACCAGCAATTCCCAAAGGAATACCATGACAAAGGCGCGCGAAACCGGATGCAGGACCTTGAACACAGTGGAGATCATGATGAAATGCAAAAGTATTAAAAAAGGATACGACCAAAAACTGCGGTAAAACACATTGCTGGCCAGGTACTCATGAAAAAACAGGACATAGAACATTCCCACCAGCCCTAAGGACAGCCATATATTCCTGGTAACATCTTCAGCGAGTTTGCCTGTCAATAACAGGTAGAACCCGCCCAAGGCGGATAAATGGAAAAGTAATCCTATGGAAGTCTCCACAGGAGTGCTTAAAAAAGTATACCAAAATCCGTGAAGGTAATCGTGCACGGATCTCATCGCCGAAGCATGATAAGGCTGGTCATTGCCGAAATAAGGCATGCATTGGTGAATAACATAACCAGGCAGTCCATTTAACAAACTCCAATACACCACAAAAACGATCAAAGGCAGGATGCCCAAGGCTACCACATAAAATATCTGTCTCCACTCCCGCCAGGGATAATACTGGAGCCCGGCTGTCAGGGACAAATATATAAGAATGCCCCAGAGAGAGACCACCCCGAAATTTATTTTGATCAGCATCATGACAAAGGTGGCCAGAAGGCTCAGCCATAGATATCTCATCGATCCGGAATGGGTATAACAAAGCAGGGTATAGATGATCACCAGTGAGACCAGGGTACCACCGAGATGGTTATAGGTGCAGACGAATTCCTGACGGCCCTGAAGGAACCAGACAGCTCCTATAAAGGCCAGGCTGGGCTGCGCGATGATAGCGCAGGATAAATAAAAAAAGGCAGCGCTGGCGACCAATAACACGGCCCGTCCCAGCAGGATGCTGGAAATATGCACGCCGAAGATCTTATAGAACAAACCGTAATAATAAGGCATGAGAGGGCCATAAACCCACCAAAAGTCCTTGTAGGGCACTTGTCCCCTATAGACCGCGTCAAAAGCATAAAGGTCGCGGCCATGGTCGCCCTGAGCCAGCTTGTCCTGGAAATTCAGCTCAGGCCAGACGTAAATAACAGACCACACTATCGTCGCGAGGAGAAAAACATTACGGAAAGATAACTTAAAAGGCATAACAGTATTGTAGGGGAGGGGGTGTTGCTTGTAAACTTAAAAGTCACCAAAAACTTGATAAATTTCTTTCTGCTGCATGTTAAAATGGAACATGTTTTTCATATTTATTATCCCCGTCATCATACTGATCTTTTCCCTTCTTCTGAGATCAGCCACCGGACCGTTTTGGCAATACTGCGATTGTTGTTATATGTACCTTTTTAATGCCCTTAATATGGTCAAGGGCCAGGCTCCTTCCGATGTTTCCCATCCGGGGACGCCTCTTCAAGTTCTGATGCTATTCATGGCCTGGATCTTTAACCTGGGCCATGCCGCACAAAACGTTGTCGATCGTGTCCTTACAGATCCGGAATTTTATATATTCGCAACCTATATCGTCTTAGTGCTTTTCTCGTTTTTCACCTCTATTCTCTTGGGCCTCTATATCTATCGTAAGACCCAAGATAAGATCGCGGTCCTTTTAACTCAATTACCCGGGCTTAGCTTCCTAGTCATTCCTTCATTCACATCCACTCAAACCATTATTCCCATCGTTGCTAACGTAACCCCGGAACCCATGTTGATCGGCGTCATTAACCTTTTTAATTTAAGCTTCTTGATGTTGTTCTATGCCAAAACCAGCCGGGAAGAAGTACGCGCCGCTTGTAGCGCGGGTTTTATCTGCGGATTGGGGTTAGCCGTAAAACTGACCTTCTTGCCACTATTGGTCCTTCCTTTGATCGTTATCTCATGGCGGATAAAGCCTCTATTCATCCTTATCGCTTCTCTGTCCTTTATTCTATGGACCCTCCCTATTATCGGCGAATATGCACAGCTATGGACGTGGATCTTCGGCTTCCTGACCCATACAGGATATAATGGAAGGGGAGATCCGGGGATCGTTGATTGGCATCAATTTTTATCGCACTACTTAAAGGACGTTTTAGGAAGGTACTGGTTTTTCATGGTACCCGTGGTTGGGATCTTTTTATATGGTTCAAAACAATTTATCCAAGGCGTTCGGGACCGGACACTCCGTTTTCTTTGGGCTGCGTCCCTGGGCGTATTATTACAAACGATCATGGTCGCAAAAGTCTTCCAAGTCCATTATCTTGTCCCCGGCATTGGCTTATGCAGCCTTGTCATTTTTCTATTCTATATTTATAAAATTGCCCCACATCAACGTTTAAAACAACTGGCCATTATCTTTATAATTTTGTTTCTTACCTTAAATGTAATTCGAGCAACGGTCTACTGTATCCATTTGACAAATACGACGAAAGACCTGGTCAGCTTTCATGACGATATATATTCAAAATACCCCAACTGCACCATGATCGCATCAAAATCCAAATCCATCAGT
>CAZFON010000100.1:0-6653 GCA_964520185.1 uncultured Planctomycetales bacterium
TAATAACCATGACCCTAAGCCTATACGGGGAACGTTTCATCTTTTTTATCACCATACCTCTAAGCATCCTGGCCGCAGCAGCGGTTGAACGTTTTAACAAACCGCGTGCCCTTAGGCTTTCCTTAGCCAGCCTCCTGACAATCCTGGTCCTTTTTACCGCTAATCACGATATCCGCGTGATTTTGACCCCTATTTTTAATTCCGCCTGGGATGAAGCTTTGACCAAGGTCAAGGCTGAAACTCCCGCTGACAGCATCGTCAACAGCTGGTGGGCGCCGGGGCATTTTATCAAAGGCATTGCCCACCGTCGGGTTCCTTTTGACGGGGCCTCCCTGGACCAAAGTGCGGTCGGTTATTGGATGGCGAATATGTTTTTGTCCCAAGACGAGGCCCAAGCAAGAGGGATATTACGCATGCTTAATACCAGCGGCAATGACGCCTCCAGTTTCCTTACTCAGAAATGCGGCTTGAAACTTTCTGATGCGGTGAACTTACTGATGGCTATTGCCCCTGAGGACAAACAGGCGGCCGCGGTCACCCTCAAAGGCATCCTGAACCCAGACCAGATCCGTTCCCTGCTCCTGTTGACTCACGGCCCCAAGCCGCACAGTTATGTTTTGATCTACACGGAGCTTGTCGAGGCCAATGCGATGCTTGCTTTTAGCGCCCACTGGAACATTAAGAAGATCGAAGAGGTCAATGCTGACCCGGACATGTTAAAAAATCTGCCCAACCGCAACAGCAGAGATTTTATTGAATTTTTATGGAACACCATGGGCGGTCTCCCCAAATACAGCGAGCCCTTGAGCCTTCTGGGGAAAAATGATAATCAACTGGTCTTCCGAGAAAATCTCGCCATTGACTTGAACACTATGGATGCCCAGATCCAATCCACCCAATACGGTGCGGGCCGTCCTTTAAGCGTCTTTTATCTGAAGCACGGCGAGGTTGTGGAGCATGAGAACCCCGATGGAAATTTAAATTATGCGGTGGTCTTATACCAGCAAGACGGCCAGTATGCCGTCAGGCTCATGGACCGGGCCTTGGCCAATTCTCTCATCATGAAACTCTATTTCTTCGATGGATCCGGCCTGAAATACTTCAAACCGTCTGCCTTAAGCCAGGATGCTACCGGCCGCACCCGCATCAAGGTCTTTAAAGTCATCTATTAATAATCCGATAA
This sequence comes from uncultured Planctomycetales bacterium, assembly GCA_964520185.1. Lineage (GTDB taxonomy): Bacteria > Omnitrophota > Gorgyraeia > Zapsychrales > Fredricksoniimonadaceae > JABDGZ01. The sequence continues at coordinate 1,184 of CAZFON010000100.1, forward strand.
TTTGCCGCGCAGACGCACCTTCATGCCCGTTGGTTTATCAGGTGTCGCCGGTAAAGGGCCAAAGCCCGGTGTTTGGGAAGCCTGATTGCTGAATCCGGTATCTGCCTGGGAATTAACTTCGCTGTGTTCACGCATGGACTTCTCCAGACGGGAAGCCAGATCATCCTCTCCCAATTGGCGTAATTTAGTGATCATGTCCATGGCTTGCGGACGCTGATTGCTGGCAAAATAAGCCTGGCCCAGGCCATAGTAAATCTTGGCATCCTGGCTTGTCTTTAACGCCATTTGGAAATATTTGATGGCCTCCTCAGGCCTTGATTTGGCCAACAAATTGATCCAGCCAAGGCATAACTGAGCGCTGGTAAGATGAGGGTCTATGCCCAGCGCCTTTTCAAAATTTTCCTGGGCATGATCTATGTCCTGGCGTCCGTAATAGATCCGGCCAAGATTATCATATGCTGCTGCCAATTTAGGGTCATAGCTGATGGCTGTTTTCAAATATTCAATGGTCTTGTTTTCATCTCCTGAAGCCGCCTGGTTGGCCATGGCCATGCCGTTATAAGCCGGAGCAAAATTGGGAACAACCTTGATGATCTGCTGATAAAGATCAATGGCCTGGGCATATTGTTGATTATTGTAGGCCTGGGAGGCCCGCTCATAAAGGGCCCTTAAGTCCACGGACTGGGCATACGCGAGTTTAGCACAAAAGAAAAAGATCATGCTCCCCGCTATAAAACCGCTAAGGAGCCACTGTCGGGTTGGCTTGTGATGTTTTAGCATTTGGGATCTTAGGCGGCATGGGTTTATCGGAAACAATGATTTTCTCAATGGTCATGGTGGCTTTTACCTCGTCGGTATCGCCTTTCTTGCCGCTGAAGGCGAATTTGTCGACCTTCATCAAATCCTTACCGGAATTGATGGTATGCATAAAGGAGATCAGGTCCCCTAACTGGCCGGAACATTCCAGATCAGCCTGGTATTTCCAATAATCCGCCTCCTGCTCACCGGGGGAAGGGTTGATCTTGGCCAAATTGATCTTCATTTGGGTTGCCATGGTCTGGATCTGGTTCAAGAAAGACGCGATCATTTCGTTGTCCGTCAACATCTTCTTGGTGAGGTACGGGGAGAGTTCATGGCTTTCGCGCAGGATGCGGTTCTTATACTGCAAATAATGGAGGTCCTGCTTGATGGTCTCCTGTTCCTTGGAAATATCATCTTCAATGGAAGACAGGCGCGACATGGTAGGCCCGATCAAAAGCCTGTCGAAAAAAGCCGCGATCACTACCACCACCGCCGCCACAAAAAGCTTCTTTTGCTTATCGTTCAGGCCCGCTATAAATTTATTGATCTCGTTCACACTGTCCCTCCGGGCTTGGAGGCTGGCGGGGCCTCCGTTTCCTTGGAACCGTACTTAAACTCGATATCAAAGGCCGCTACGTCCTTGTTGTTTTCCTTTTTAGTAGAGGTGTCTTTGAGCTTGGCGTCCTTGAAGGAGGCCGAATCAGCCAGCGATTTGACATAAGAATACACCAAAGACATGGAGTCCGCGATGCCATCGATGGATACCGTGCCATCCTCGTCGACTGCAATATTATTAAGATAGATCGTATGAGGGGTGATGTCGTACAACTCATGGATGATGTCCAGCGAAACCATACGCTTGGCCATGTATTCACGCACCAGCCTGACCTTGTGCATCTTCTCCTGAAGCTCGGCCACCTGGGCTTTCTGAGGGGCGTAATGCTCGCGCAAATTTTTATTCAGAAAAACGTCCTTAAAATAAATATTGCTCAGGATCATGGCGCCCACCAGCACCATGATGATGACCGCGGCGACCCCGGCCTTGCTGATCTCCTGGCTCTGGTGGTGCACCAGCTTCTTTAAGATCATCTCTTCGGGCATCAGATTGATCTCGCATTTTGTCGCACAAGAAGCTGAGGAAATGACGTCAAGGAAAGAATCTTCGGCAAAATCGCTCTGTAATTTTTTACGCAGGTCTGCTGAGGCCTTAATAAAATGGGGGAATGCCTGTGCCGTCACCTCGATGCCAAGGGCTTGCTTTAAGGCAGGTAAAACGGCATCCAGGGCCGGATGGGGCGAACTCAACAGATAGGAGCGCGGCGCCTCAATGCCGTCTTCCTGCATAAAGGCATCCATGGACCTTTTGAGCTCATCCTGCAATTTGGCCGGCGCCTCCCCCCCTTCCATCAGGGTTTTGATGCCTACGGGAATGTGTCTCTCAAAAAGCAGGGAGCCTTTGGCCATGATGATATAATTGGCGGCAACGGAAGAAACATCGATAAGCCCGAAAGCCGCTGCATCTTTTTTTAAATTCATGGCCTTGATATAAAAACGCGCCTGGGCTTCCGGCACAAAAATGATCTTGTCTATCTGCAGCCCTAATTTTTCCAGGACCAAAAGCCTCTCCTTGACCATGTTGCGGTGGACAATCACGAGCAGGATTCGGGTATTCTGGTTGGCATTCATCTCTAAATTAATGTAACCAATCAATACCTCTTCCCTGGAATAAGGCGTATGGCGGCTGGCCTGCAGGTTGATAATGGATTTGATCTCTTCCGGGTCTGAGGAAGGGACTTCGATGGTCTTGGCGGTTGCCGCGCTTGCAGGAATAACGCCTATCACCGGCAAATTCCGGTTAAAAGGGACAAGCATGCCTTTAAGTGTCTCTAACGCCTGTTCTCCGCCGGGGTTTCCGGTAAAAAGGCCGCGGGCCACCCTTTCCACGACCCCCGAAGTGCTGGCTTGGGCGATCTTGATGGCGCCTTCATTAATGGCAATGGCCAGGAATTTCTTGTCCGTAGCGAATATCATTGAATTTATTATAACTTTTTCTTTAATTACACTTCTACTATTTTATCTTTCTTTCCAGTACACGATCTTATCTTCACGGGCGGCATAGACTGCGCACACGCTCTTTGAGTTCGATCGGCCGGCAAGCTTACCGGCAGCTTCAATGGTAAAATAAGAAGAATGAGTGCCTAAGAACTTTCTCATATTCAAAGTGTCGATGGCGCGTGTCTCTTCCAGGGTCAAGGCGATAAAGGCATTTAGCTCGGCAACGATTTCAAAGGGCTTGGAAAAGATACGGTCATCCCCGGTCCCTTCCCTTTCGTCCTTGCCGCGGCGCACGGCCATGATTTTCTCTATCAATGTATCTTTCATTCCCAGGGCCTCCAGGACTTCCTTGGAAGCCGTGTTGATATTCACGGCCCCGCTACCGTAAATGGTCACATAAGGGATCAACTTATCGTAAATCTCTTTATTCAATCCCTTGACCAGCAACAATTCATCCAGGGTCTCGTAATAGGCGTTCTTTTTGGGGTACGGATACTGCAAATTAGAATAATAATCTTCGCTGTAAAACCCTGCAGGCTCGCTCTCACCGTTGAGGCGCCAATCTAAAAGAGAGCGGGCCAGCTTGGTAGCATCCTGGTCGTTGAGTGACAAAACATTGCTCAATAAATTTATCAGGGTCGGCTCATCCACTCTATTGAGATTGATCTTGCCCTCTTCATCCACCACCCCCCAATGCAGGGACGCATCGTCCCCCGGACTGGAAAGATAACCGATACCGGCCATATCGCGGCCCAATTTGATCTTTGACAATTCACTTGCATTATTAAACAGGTTTGCCTTGAGGGCCGGCGTAAATTCAAAAGCGGATTCTTCCATTTGCCAATGGGTATAGCCGGCTGCTTTTTTGACTGCTGCCTGCAGCAGATAATCCATGCGGCTACGCTCATCAAGGCGCTCAACCAGAAAAATTTTCTGGCGTATCCCTGCGGCCATCGCCACCGCCAGGATCGTCAGGACCCCCAGCACCCACAGGGTGAAGATCAGGACCATGCCGCTGTTATCCTTAAAGTTCCTCATATGCCTCCACCGACAGGGATGATCAGGAACCTGCGCATATGATAAGGCTGGTCTCCCACCAGGTATTGCACGTCGATCATCACACCCATCGGTAAACCCTGGTCTGTTTGGCTTTTGACATCCAGCCCGCGTTCTGCCTTAAAATAATAACGCATTTCGACGGATTCGATCAGGTTGGCCGCCTCAAAGGGCCCTGACCATTGCTCTTTGAGCGCCTGGCCGTAGGTGGCCTGATAACGGAAAACTTTCTTCTGTTCAGGATCATAGGCATACCGGATAGCGCCGATCTGGGGGCCGGTGCCTTCCTTGGCGCGGGAACTACTGCTGTCCAAAGGGCCCTGGACGATGGCAGGAAAAGACAGCTCCTGGCTGCTGCCTTTAAAAGGTATACCGCTGATGAGTACGGTTTGGCGTAGATCCCCGGCGAACTGGTCCAAGAAAATAGCGGTGTAACCTTCGACCAACACCCGCTGCCCCCTCGCCCATAATTTGAAACCGTTGGAAAAGGCATTGAACACGGCAATGCTGATGATCAGAAACATGGCCGAAACCAGCAGCACTTCCGTTAACGTAAAACCTCGACGGTGATCTTTCATATTCGAATTGCGCACTAACGTATCATATACGCACTGCGCTGCATGTGCATGTTCCGCGGGCCATCTTTCCAAGAAAGACCTACATTCAGCCCCCAGACGCTCTTGACATCTTCCAAGGGTTTTAATTTGATATCAAAATTATATTGGATAGGTTTGTGGTTAACGATGAGGGTCGTGGCATTGGCCCCCAAATCCAGGTCCTTTGCCGGCCACTCGGCAAAGGATTTAGTGATATCACCGATCTTCTCGTCCAACAGGTTCGAAGCATAGAGGCGGGCGGTCAAATTATTCAGATAATCGGCACACAAGAAAAAGGACTTGTATATAAACACGATACCGGAGCATAAAACGACCAAACTGACCATGACTTCAACGAAGCTAAAACCACGGGAATTATTGCCAGTTGGAAATTTCATCCTTGTCGGAAGATGGGTCCTTTCCTTTTGAGGAGAGATCATAATCTGTGCGGTGGACACCGGGCGAATCATAAATGTAAGGATGCCCCCAAGGATCAAGGGGTTCTTTTTCGATATAAGGGCCGTTCCAGTTTTCAGGAATTGGATTGGTAGAGGGTTTGACACGCAAAGCGGCCAGGCCTTGCTGGGTGCTGGGAAACGAACCATTGTCCAATTCGTAAAGCTTTAACGCCGTGGCCAGGTTGGCATTGATGTCCGCACGGGCCACCTTGGCCTTGGCCTCTTCTCCGCGGCCGGCAAGGCGCGGGATGATCATCGCCGCCAGTGCACCGATAATGATAACAACCAGCATGATCTCAACCAGGGTAAAACCCCGGCGGGGCCATGACATTTTTTCTTTATTGATATTGTTTGGCATATTCAAACCACTTTTCCTGCAAGGTCTGCATGGAATCGATCGTCGGATAATAAGAGCTTTTCAGGGACTCTTCAAAGGAAGCGCCGTCCCTTAAATGGCGACAGAGATCCTTAAAAGCATCCTTTCCATAAGTTTTAACCAAAAAG